>JAGQPC010000324.1:384-3736 GCA_020426925.1 Planctomycetales bacterium
TCTTCGGCAGGTTCAGCATTGGCACGTGGTGGCTTTGGCTGAGGAAGTTCATCAGTCGGCTGCGCATGACCCGGAGCGACCTGAGGACCATGAGTTTGGCATGACCCATGACACGGTGACGGAGCGCACCTGGTGCAACGTGAGCGACCGACGATCACGGACGAGTAGGGAGGCGCCTTTTCGTAGCAGTAGCCCGACCAAAGTTCTAAGCCTTTGTATTGCTCGCGACAGCAATCGCCGGGAAAGGCGTTGATTCCGAGGTGGCAATCGAACTCGCCAACCAAATCATATCCGTTTCCAAATCCGACTGCCGGGACTGCTGCCAGTCCCAAGACAATTGTTATCGATTTCAGTACGCCAGACATCATGAATGGACTCCGTTCCAATCGTGAATGGTGCTTGCACCAGGAATGCTATCAGTGCATTCATTGCAATTACAGCAGAAAGCAAATCCACAGTAGGCTTATGAATAGCTTCAATGGCTACGTTCCCAAGAAAACAATCGGCGTGAAATCGAAGCACTTTGAGAAATGCTGTGCCAGCACCACTAGTCCGAACTAGTTGCACGTCAGCTACAGAAGCATCGATACAAACATGCGTTACATGCGCTACCGCAGCTGTCATGCAATCGCTGTAAATGCCATGAACCCACCCTCGGGTACCGCGTCATACTTGTTTCGAATCGCAAACTCGGTATCTGCTGGGCTTCCATCCTGGCGAACTTCACGCGACCGTCTCGATTTTGGCCGGGGGCACATGGAACTCGCAAAGCTATTGAAAGTCACGATTTACGGCGAATTTGCCAATTCCCAATTCCCGATTTTTGCGATTGGGATACGATTATTATGTTGTAGCGAAGTATTCGTGGAGGATCGTCCGGCGTTTCGTCGGCAACCATGACCGAAACCATCATCAAAGTTACCGATCCCAAATCGGTCGTCTCATTGTTTGGCCCGTGTGATCAACACGTCCGCCGAATCCGCGACGCATTTAGTGTCGACGTGACACATCGCGATGGAAAGATCCGCGTCACTGGCGGCGCAACCGATGTAACGAAGGCCACGAAAGCACTCGAAAAAATGAAGGCGATTGTCGAGCGCAAGGGTGTTGTCACACCTGAAAATGTGGACGAGCTGATAAATGGAGCTCGGTCGAACACAGAGCGCTCGGTGAACGAAACTATTTCCGTTTTGGCGACTGGCCGTGAAGTTCGTCCGCGGACACCAGGCCAGCACGAATACGTTGAAGCGATCCGAAAGCACGAATTGACGTTCGCCGTTGGACCGGCGGGCACTGGCAAAACTTACTTGGCCGTTGCATTAGCGGTTGAGGCGCTGCGTGACCAGCAAATCCGCAAGATCGTGCTTGTGCGACCGGCAGTCGAGGCGGGCGAGAGTCTGGGGTACCTGCCTGGAGACTTACACGCCAAAATCAACCCGTACCTGCGACCGTTATTGGACGCGCTGTACGAGATGATGGACTACGACCAAATCAAGCGTTTCATGGAACAAGACGTCATCGAAGTCGTGCCTTTAGCCTACATGCGAGGCAGAACGTTGAATGAAGCATTCATCATCCTGGATGAAGCCCAGAACACGACAGTCGCTCAAATGAAAATGTTTCTGACTCGGATGGGCAACGGTTCGAAAATCGTAGTCGCTGGTGACGAAACGCAGCTGGATCTGCCTCCGCACACTCGCAGTGGATTGGCAGACGCGCTGAAGCGATTGAAAAACATCCAAGGCTGCGCATCGATTCGATTGAGCCGGTCTGACATTGTCAGGCACCCGCTCGTGATGCGGATTGTGCGAGCCTATGAAGAAGGAAGTAAAGACTAGTTCGGTTAGTCAAAACGTTAGTCATGAGCACCGGAAGCACAAAACGCAGTCGTCCGCACAGAGGATCGTCATTAAAGCTCGCACCTGGATGGTTTGAGCGCAATTGGTCAGTGGTCCGGCGCGGTGATGTTCTATTGCGCGTGGGAATGTGTCTACTGGCGGCGGTTCTTATTTGGGCCGTGACGGGCGCGTGGGATCTTCCTTTCCAATACCGCGAAGGTGACGTGCCCAGCCGAGACATCATCGCTCGCGTAGATTTCGAGATGATCAATCAGACAGCAACCGAATTGGCCAGGCGTGACGCGGTGTCCAAGATGCTGTGCATCTACGAACACGATCGCCAGCTATTGGATGAAGTTCGACAAGGTCTAAAAAACAAAATCTTCGCGTTAGTCCAAGCGAAAACCTACCAGGATGTTGACAAAGAACTGTGGCAAGAATTCACGAAGCCCGATCCGGCCAAGAACGAAATAACCAAAACCGTTGGCTCAACGACGAACGCGATTCTTTCTGCGGTGCCGACTGGTGGAAATTGGATCGGCCTACCTCCGCTCGACGAATTAGAGTCGGCTGTTCAATTCGACCGGTTCAAGAACACCTTTAAGGATGACCCGGAACTTGACAATTTCATGAGCAAAATAGGCGGCGCGATGCAAGAATTCGACGAGCGCGGTCTGCTCGAGAATCTTGAACATGAAGTCGACGAGGGCAATCAAACTCAGATCACGGTTTATCCGGTCGGTGACGAGAACTTTCAGCGCTCGGTGGAGGTTGATCGCGTTCGAATCGTGTCGGCGCTGAAACAGCTAAAGGAGAACCTCGCGAAAGAATTCGAGTCGACCGAACTGTCCGACATGGTTTACCGATGGCTTTCTACGCGCATGCCAAGGACGCTAACCTTAAACCGCACACTTACCGCGGAATTGGCGAAGGCGGAAGCAGACAAGACGCCACCCAAAATGCGTGTCTTAGAACGAGGCAAAACAACTCTGGCAACTGCTGGCCTCCAAGTTGACGATTCTCTCGCCCAGCTACGGGCCGAACACGACGCTTACAAGGAGTCCCTGGGACCGATTCGCATGCTCGGATTCTCCTTTGCGAAATTAGGAATGTACCTGGCGTTGTATGTCCTCTGCGGATTCTACTCGCTGTTCCGCCAGCGCAAACTACTGAACGACACTGCAGCTATTGGCAAGCTACTTGCCACCATCGTGGCGACGGTATGTCTAAGTTCGTTCGCCGCGCCAAGCCGATTCGAGCTAGTTCCATTGATGTTATTCGCGATGATTGCCGTCATCGTCCACGGGCAGGAACTAGCGCTGCTATTGAGTGCGTCGGTCGCAATGGTAACGACATTGTCATTGGGCTATGGTGTCGCTCACCTCGTGACCGCCACAGCAAGTATGGCAACAGCGATCTTGCTTCTTCGACATATTCGCACTCGTACAAAACTGATTTACGTCGGACTGTGGACTGCCGCTACGACATTTCTGACGGCGGTCGGCGTCGCACTT
>JAGQPC010000325.1 GCA_020426925.1 Planctomycetales bacterium
AGGACGCGGCATCGACGGGCCACTGCGAGGCAAGGAGTTGACATGGGTGAAGTGTATCCAATGTCGATGGTACGCCTGGTCCTCTGAATACCCGGAAACACAGATCTATGCTTCGGACCAAAAATAGAATTCATCTTGTGCGTAACGGCATGCTGGCGATCGCATTATTGTCCGTGTGCGGAATGCCGGCATCGTCGGAAGAAGTTGCTTCCAAACCGAAAGTGCGCGGTGCGATATTGGCGGCGAACGACGTCACCGATGGACGCTTGCAAGAGCTAGGCGAGGAAGGCTTTAATTCAGTTGTTCTTTTGGTCGAAGGCAATGCGGAAGAACAAGTTTCCGCAAGGCAAGGTGCGGCGAAACGCATCAACAGTTCTTCGCTTGGGTTGTGCTACTGGATTGAGGTGGCTCGTTGTCCGGAGCTCGCTGATGCTCATCCTGCGTGGATGGCGAGCTTGCAGACGCACGACGAGTGGCGAAGACTGTATCCCGATGCTCCGAAACCGACCGCTGATCAGGTGATGAAAACCTATCCGTGGGTGCCGATTTTGTCTCGCGAACCGTTTACGGCGCAGTTGAATCGAATCGAAAAGCTGTTGGCAGAAATGCCTCCCCCCGCCGCCGTCTATTTGAATGATTTGCAAGGTGCGCCCTCCGCGTGCGGTTGTGGCAACACGCTGTGCCGATGGACCAGCGACTACGGAAAAAGACGCACGACGGTTCCGCTCGGCGACGATGCGGCGACGTTGTTTGTCGAAGCCGTCAAAAAAGTCGTTCCCAACTCGGAAGTCATTCCAGTTTGGACGACGGAATGCGAGAAGCACGATGGTGCGACGGACGGTCAGTGCGCAGGAGTTGGATGCTACGACGGAATCTGCTGGAAAGCGTATGTCAAACAGCTCGCTCCGCTGGCTCAAGCCAATAAGCACATTGGCGCGCTCGCTCCGTACCGAGCATTCAAACGGGACTTGCCGATTTACGGTGAGCCTTGTGGGTGGATTCGATTCGTTGTCGAATCGTTCGCGGAGATGCCCAAACGACATGGCGCTGATGGAATTGATGCCTCCCGTTTGACGCTAGTGCTGCAGGGATGGGACGTTGGTGCTGACGACGTGGCGAAGCAGATTTCGGTGGCCACTGAATCTGGTGTCAGCGGTTACGTTGTGGCATTTACAGAGATCCAGCAAGATTGGAAGCCGAAGCTCATTCACTGGCGGTAGGCCGATTCGAGAGTATTGCCATGCGATTCAAATCAATCCAGCTACACATGACGCAGCTCTTGTTGTTCGTCGCTTGCTGTTCGAGTGCAGCAGCACAACCGAATGATGATGGCGGATTGCGACCGTGGCGCGAAAACGAATGGTATTGGGAACGCGGCGGCCAGCCTGTTCTGCTGCTGAGCGGTAGTGATGACGACAACTTGTTCCAATGGCCGAAAGACAAATTGATCCCTCAATTGGATCGAATTGTGGAAGCTGGTGGAAATGTCATTCGCAACACGATGAGCGACCGTCAAGACGCCGGCTTCGAGGTCTATCCGTTTCTGCGGCTGCCAAACGGCAAGTATGATCTCAACCAATGGAATTCGGAATACTGGAATCGCTTTGACACGTTGCTAATGGAAACGGCGATACGTGGAATCGTCGTTCAGATCGAAGTGTGGGACCGGTTCGATTTCACAGACAATCGAGCAAACGACCGGTATCGTTGGGAGAAGAAGCATCCGTTCAATCCGCAGAACAACGTGAACTACACGTTTGCGGAATCTGGATTTGCTGCACGCTATCCGGATCATCCGGGAGCGAACAAACAACCGTTCTTCTTCACGACTCCGCAGCAGCGAAACAATCAAACGGTACTGCAATACCAAGAGCGTTTCGTTAACAAGATGCTCGATCATTCGCTGAAGCATGATCACGTTTTGTATTGCATTGACAACGAAACACAAGCGGAAGCCGAGTGGGGTGCATACTGGGCTCGTTTCATCAAGTCGCGTGCGGCCGAGGCGAACAAACGCGTCATGGTCACCGAAATGTGGGACGATTGGAATTTGCGAGCTGACCGACACCGCCAAACATTTGATCATCCTGAGCTTTACGATTTTGTTGACGTGTCGCAGAACAACCACAACAAGGGTGACGAGCACTGGAACAATTTCGCGTACGTTCGGAAATATCTAAGCAAGAATCCTCGGCCGATGAATACGACAAAGACGTACGGCGCAGATGGAAATAAGTTCAAGCATACGGATCAAGACGCGATCGAACGCTTTTGGCGGCACTTGCTCGCAGGCGCCGCGTCGATTCGTTTTCATCGTCCCGATTCGGGTTTAGGAATCAATGACAAGGCAGTAGCTTGTATCAAGGCAGCCAGGTTGCTCGAAAAAGAAGTTCCGCTGTGGGAGATTGAGCCGGCAAATCATTTGCTTGGCGAACGATCGCCGAACGAAGCCTTCGCGGCGGCAAACAACAGTGCAGGCCTGGCGGTCGTCTTTTTCCCGGCGTCCTCCAAGCTACCGCAAAAGTCTCAAGTGTCGCTATCGCTTAGCGGCGCGAGCGCTGCTCGCGTCAAATGGATTGACATTGACAACGGCCAGTCGATCGAGGGGCAGCAAGCGGAAGTTCTTGCAAATTCGATGCTTCAGCTAACGCCGCCTACATTCGGCAACACTGTCGCGGTCGTTTCGGCTGGCAAGTAACGATGCTGAAGCCTGCCGCGGCGTGGAACTTGAGTGTTGTGTCCATTCATGGAAGAATACGACGCTTCAGTCAACGTCAATTGTGAAGTCGGAGTCGACCATGGCAAAGTTGTGTTTCGCGAGCGTCTTGTTTTGGGCAGCTCTGTTTTCTTGCAGTCTGACTATTGGTGGCGAAACCTGGCCGGAATTTCGCGGGCCTGGTGCTCAGGGTATTTCGACAGCGAAAAACGTTCCCGTCGAATGGAGCATTGAATCGCCAGCATGGAAAACGGATTTGCCCGGTAACGGGTGGTCGTCACCAGTCGTATTGAATGGACGCATCTACGTGACAGCCGCAGTGCCGGAAGGCCAAGAAGACGTCAGTAGTGAGAGCAAGTATTCGAAAAAAACGTCGACGTCGTATTCATTGCAAACCACCTGCTTCGATTATGAGTCGGGAGAAAATCTTTGGACGACCAAAGTATCAGACGTCCCACCGGAAACATCTATTCATCCCAAAAACAGCCATGCTAGCCCGACGCCGATCGTGACGAATGATCGAGTGTTCGTTCACTTCGGAACGTTTGGAACTGCCGCGTTGGACCATGAAGGTGAAATCGTTTGGTCGACGAAAATCGACTACAAACCCGTTCACGGAAGTGGTGGATCGCCCGTGTTGTTCGAGGATTTACTGATTCTCAACTGCGATGGTAGCGAAAACCCGTTTGTGATTGCTTTGGAAGCCGCGACTGGCGAAGAGCGATGGAGGACTGGCCGCCCCGACGTTGAGGGCACGCAGCGATTCTCGTTTTCTACACCCTTACTAGTCGAAGTCGAAGGGCAAACGCAATTGATTAGCGCGGGCAGCCATGTCGTCTGTGGCTACGACCCAAGATCTGGCGACCAATTGTGGGAAGTGCACTACCCAAATCGATGGTCAATCGTACCTAGGCCAGTTTTTAGTGACGGAATCGTTCTGATCTGCACAGGTTACGAAGGTCCTGCCGAGTTATTGGCGATCAATCCAGCCGGTCGCGGCAACATTACAGAAACACACATTCTCTGGCGGGCAAAGAAATTCGTTCCGCACAATCCGTCGCCGATTATTCACGAAGGGTTTGTGTATACCATCGACGACGATGGAATTGCTGCATGCCGACAACTCAAAACCGGTGACCTGATTTGGAAGGAGCGACTTGGCGGCAATTATTCGTCG
>JAGQPC010000326.1 GCA_020426925.1 Planctomycetales bacterium
CAAAGCTGCGTTCGCGTTTTGCTGCAGCTGTTTGGCTTTTGGCGACTCGTAGTTGGTGAAGAAAACAAATCCGTCGTCATCGAAACGTTTGAGCAGCACGATTCGCGCGGTTACTTCGCCGGATGCCGCGCTGGTCGCCAGTGTCATTGCGGTCGGTTCGAACCAATCGGCTTCATTGTTTGCGATCGCATCATCCATCCACTTACGGAACTGTTCGATGGGATCATCTACTGCGTCGACTTCTAAGAGGCCGCCCAGCATGTACTGACGTCGAAGATCTTGTAGAGACATTTTGCTCAGCCCAATGTTGTCGAGGCATCGCCGAATTGTTGTACAGATGGCACGTTGAACGAGGGCGAACAATTCCTATGCCGCTTTCGCACTCACCGACTCGGGCTTGAGAGCTACAATTGTTAGCCGGTGTTTTCTTGCGAAGTCGATCACGTCATCCTCGTCCAGAATAATCGTCTTGCCGGCTTCAATTGCGAGCGTGTTGGCACCGGTTTCGACCATTGTGCGAAGCGTGCCGACCCCGATCGTGGGTACGTCGAAACGCATGTCTTGTTGCGGCTTGGCAGTTTTAACGACGGTGAAGTCTCCTGAATTGCAGAGCTTGCCGGCACGTCGTATGCACTCATCGGTGCCTTCCACGGCTTCTACGGCAAGGACGGCTCGGCCTTTCACGGCGACACTTTGCCCGACGTCCAATCGCCCCATCTCTCGTGCAAGGTGCCATCCAAATTCGATATCGCGGCGTTGAGTCAGCGTGAGCGAATTCCCAGACAGCTTGCCCTCTTTTACCAGCAGCGTCGGAATGAAATCGGTAGCCGGCGCAAATCTGATTCCGAATCGAGCAAACGCTTCGACAATCGTACCAAGCATTGTGTCGTCCTTGCGGTCACGTGTCTGCGAAATGTAATGCGGATAAAAGGTCCGAATTGCGTGCCAATCGGGCAAATGTTTCAGAAAACAAAAACGCTGGAACAGCAAGACCTTGTGGATCTTTCCAGCCATCGTCGCCGACTGTACACCGTGTCGCTGAAAGTACCGAATCGCTTTGCCAAGTTGCGCCAGGCCGATCGGTTGGTAGCTATGGCAGATGTCCTTTAAGACAGGATTGGCGTGGTCTTTGACGCCAAGGCAGTAGACTTTGTAGCCTTGTTGGACCAGTCGTTCTGCAACGACGATCGGATACCTTCCCCAACCGGCGATGATACCCATTCGTTGGTCGTCATTTAGGGACAGCTGTTCTTTCATTCGTCAGCCCGAGGACCCTATGCGGCCTCCGATTGAGGAACAGAATCTTCCGAACCTGTATTGATGGCAACGAGTTCGTCTACAATCTTCTGCAGTCGACGCAGCTGTTTTCTCATTTCTGGTAGTTTTGCAAACGCCGCCTGTTTTGCCATTTGCTCACGCTCGGGCGTTGCAGGAATGCCCAGCATTGTCATGTCCGATGGAACGTCTCGCATGATGCCAGACTTTGCTCCGAGGATAACTCGGTCGCCAACGGTGACATGGTCCGGTACGCCCACCTGGCCGGCCATCACAACGTAGTCGCCTGTCGAGCTCGTTCCAGCGATACCGACCTGCGAACAAATAAGATTGTGTTTTCCAATTCGACAATTATGTGCGATCTGAACTAAGTTATCGACCTTGGTTCCCTTGCCGATAATGGTTGGTCCGTAGGTACCTCGATCGATCGTCGTGTTCGCACCGATCTCGACATCGTCTTCGATGATCACGTTGCCAAGTTGATCTCCACGCATGTGTTCTCCGCGAACCGTGTCGTAGCCGAAACCGTAAGCACCGATGACCGAGTTTGCGTGTAAAACAACGTTGGAGCCGACCCGCGTGTTTTCGTATAGGACCACACCAGGAAAAAGAGTAGTACGCTCGCCGATTTTGCAGCCCGGCATAACGGTGACGCTTGCGTGGACTGTCGTTCCATCTCCAATCTCGACATCGGGTCCGATGTTCGCGCCGGGATGAATATTTACGTCAGAGCCAATCTTCGCTGAACCCGAAACATTCGCGAGTTCACTAATTCCACAATTTGTATGATGAATTGGCGGTCGGAATTGTTTTACGATTGTCGCAAAAGCAGCGCGAACATTGTCCACGCGAATCGCGGAAATATTGGCAACTGGAAGTTCACGGTCAACGATGACGGCTGATGCCGCAGTCGTTTCGACCAAAGGCAGTGCCTTTGTGCTATCAGCAAACGATATGTCGGTCGGCTTAGCTTGCTGAAGAGTCGCCGCGTCGGTTATCTCGAGATTGGCATCACCGACCAGCTCGCCGTCCACGAGTTCAGCCAACTGCCCCAGCGAAAACTTGCTCATTTACAGAATCCTTTCTCATCGAGCGCGGTAAAAGCACCGGCCAAGAATCTTATCGGCTCTTATTTGTGCAAACAATATCAAGACATTGCTATCAATGAGAACCTGCTAGCATGTCAAAAATTTGCGATAGCGATGTGACGGACCTCGTCGCTTGGCTCGTGTGCTCCGCACGGTCGATTAGTTGAGCATTCCAATCGCTGTCGATCGCCCCTTGCACGTCAGCAAGCGGATTGTCACCCACCATGAGAAGTTGTTTCGGTTCCAGGTGAAGTGATCGTTCGAGTTGCAGAAAGAACTCGCGTGCGGGCTTGCGAAATCCAACGCTGGCCGAGTCAAAAACTGTAGCCACGTGTGATCCGGCGGTCAGGCCACTCATGACAGCATGAAGACGAGAATCGAAATTCGAGCCAATCGCAATTCCAATCCCGAGTTCATGGATGGAATTCCAGGTTGGCACGACATCGTCATAGAGCCGCCAGGCCGATGGAGTCGCAAAGTGTTGCCACAGCTCATTTAGAATCGACGTCTGCGTTTTGTGATCGGTGTCAGTAAAGACCGACGCAACCACGTCGGCCCAAAATCGGTGTTCGTCTTCTTCGCTCGTTTTGAGGTCATGTTGCGATTTCAAGGCTTCACGAAACGCTGATTTAAAACGCCGGCGAACGGTCAACTGATCGATTGTACTGCCGAACCGTCGGCCAACGGAGGCATACGTTTTCTCGACAGGTTCGGCCGAGTGAATGAGCGTTCCGACCGCGTCAAAGACTACGCAACGGACATGTTGCACGCCATCTCCTTTCAATGATTCTGCGAACCGGTCCTTACAAAATCCTGTCTGAAAGCCTGCTTGGCGTCACCCGGTTGAACTTCCCGGTCGTGTGATCTAAAACCGCCTGTCCACGAATTCGCGTGGAGTGCAGACAGACGCTCTAAAGGAATCCTGAACATGGCTCGGATCAATGATAACTTTCTCAAGCTGAAGGCCGGCTATCTTTTTCCCGAGATTGCTCGTCGTGTCAACGCGTTTTGCGAAGCAAATCCTTCGGCCAACGTCATCAAGCTAGGAATCGGTGACGTTACAGAGCCGCTTCCTCCAGCGATCGTTCACGCGATGCACTCTGCCGTCGATGAAATGGCGAATCGTGACACATTCCGCGGGTACGGTCCGGAGCAGGGCTACGCGTTCCTGCGCGATGCGATCAGTGAAAACGATTACAAATCTCGAGGTGCCGAAATTGAGTCGGACGAGATCTTCGTCTCCGATGGGTCCAAATGTGATAGCGGCAACATCTTGGACATCTTTGGTACCGACAACAAAGTCGCAATTACCGACCCGGTTTATCCGGTCTATGTTGACACCAACGTGATGTCTGGTCGAACAGGCAAGGCTGGAGATAACGGGCGGTTCGAAGGATTGGTCTACTTACCCGTGACCGAGGAGAACAATTTTGTTGCGGCACTGCCCGACCAAAGAGTTGACTTGATCTATCTGTGCTACCCCAATAATCCGACCGGCACGGTAGCCAGTCGCGAAACGCTGCAGATGTGGGTCGACTACGCAAAAACGAACGACTCCATCATTTTCTTCGACGCGGCGTATGAAGCGTTCATTACGGACGATTCCATTCCGCATTCAATTTACGAAATCGAAGGCGCACGTGACGTAGCCATCGAATTCCGAAGCTTTAGCAAGAACGCCGGCTTCACGGGGACTCGATGTGCCTTTACTGTAGTACCGAAATCGCTGCATGGAAAAACGGCTACTGGCGAAAGCAAGCCGATTCATGCACTGTGGAATCGTCGACATTGCACCAAGTTCAACGGCGTCTCGTATCCGATTCAGCGGAGTGCCGCAGCGGCCTATTCGCCAGAAGGTAAGCAGCAGATCGCGGAACTGATCAAGTTTTACATGACCAACGCACAGCTGTTACGCGAAGGTTTGGAGCAAGCTGGCATCACCGTTTACGGCGGCGTAAACGCACCTTACGTTTGGCTGAAGACTCCGCAAGGTGCAAGCAGCTGGGAATTCTTTGATCAACTGCTCGAGAAGTCACATCTTGTCGGAACACCTGGCAGTGGATTTGGTGCATCGGGCGAAGGCTATTTCCGCCTAAGCGCCTTCAACAGTCGAGCGAACGTTGAAGAAGCCGTTAAACGCGTGCAGTTGCTTGTTGGTTAGTTCTTCGCTTGATCGTGGGTGTTACGGATCAAGTGGTTTGATTTTCGACGCTGGATGGATGGAGCGTTCGTCACATTTTTCGCACTCGACACCGCGATAGAAAAAGAACGCGGGCAGTTCAAACCAGCGAAGTTCACGCGGTCGAAAGACCGCGTGAGAGCAGTTGCGGCAAGTAAAGCCATTCACTGCGACCCGGTCGTCGCCGAGCGGGCAGTGATCGCGCAGAATCACTTTTTGCCGCGGTCGTTGAGGTTGGTCCGGAACCGCAGTGGGTTCGGGCTCGCTGTCGAGCTGTTCCGCTGCTGCCGTTGGTCGGAGCCACAGTCGCAGTACCGATATCTCATTGCGAATGCGCTCGTGCAGCTCCGACATTTGTTGAACTTGTCGATGAACTTCCGGGTTAGATGATTCTTCCTGATCCTTTAATTGTCGCTCGACTTTACTCAGTAGTCGCTCTTGCTGCTCCAATTGGTCTGAAAGCTGTTTCCACCGGTGAACCGCTTCCGACTGCTTTTCGAGATCATCACGACCATTTTGTTGCGCTCTCTCGTGTGGCTCGAACGCGATTTCGTAGTCGGTCGGTGTGATTGAGAGTTGCGTCTTGATGTGCTGAGCAAATTCCTCCAGCAACGATTTTGAATCGACAGGTTTGACGTTAGTCGATATTTCCATCGCGATCGGACCGACACGGATCTGATCTCCATCGCGCAGGTAGCTGACGTCCGTCGGTTGGCCATTGAGATCGAGCCTCGCTTCGGGATCGAGCTTGCGCACTTGCAAGCCGGTAGGGTCACGTGTGATGACGGCATGAAGCGGCGCTATCCACTTCGAGCGAAGTCGGACTCGGCAACCTTCGGCCGACCCGATTAGATTGGTGCGGTGTCGCAGCGACACAACAAACGAACTCCCGTCTTTCTTAGGGAGCATAAGGCGAGCAAATCCCGCTCCGTGGTCAAGCGCAGTTGACCGCTTGGCTGTAGTTACAAGATTGTTGCCAGTTATCATACTCGTCGTGAATCAAGAGTGACCTGGCGCGATATCCGTTGTCTGATATGGTGGTTTCGGTTCCCTCCTCAAAAGTCAGTACGCCAATTGTGCTACGCCCATTCTAATCGATGCCGCCCGTTCTGGTTGGAGTATATGGCGGAATTCCGCATTCGTTCAAAAGCAGGGCCTCGCGCCGTCAATGCAATGCATGCAATTGCACCGCGACAGCACGCTTTGTTTATCATCATTAACGTTAGAGAGTACACGCGATGTGCTAGCCAGTAGCAGCGGCGTCGTTGCTCGCCGCTTCGCACGGAAAGATGGCGATTGACAATGTCTTGTCACGCCGAGTACCGTTCTCGCTTTGTTTTGTGTTCACACAGCTGCGAATTGGGTGAGGAATGGAGTTTCGACACAGCGTTGGCTTGCTGCTTTTCTTCTTGGGAGTTCTGTCCGGTTGCAAATCCTGGCAAGAAGCGGACAGCAATTTTGCGCTCAAGCTTCCTTCGCCAAGGCTATCTGACGATAGCGTTGCGGTCGATTTGACGTTTGTTCGGATTCCGCCAACCGAAAAGACTTTCGAGCAAACGATATGGGCCGAAGTTGACGAACAGTGCGTTCCACCCGAGCTGCGTGCACATCTGAACATGAACGGAATTCGGTGTGGTGTCATCGGCGGGCAGTTGCCGTCAGCATTAGTGCGGCTGTTGGACGAATCTGGTTCGAGCGATGTAACACGTGTCGATGCTCGGAAAACCGATGTGCTTACTCGACGTCGTCACCAAAGATGGCAATCGGGGCAGCGTGTGCCAATCATCGCCACAGTGATGGACCCGTCGATGGCGATCTTGCATCACCCGCCAGACGATTCCGGAGTCACTGGGCGATCATTCGCCAACGCGCAAGGTTTTCTGGGAGCGAAGGCGCACATCCAGAAAGATGGACAGGTTCGTGTTGAGCTGACTCCAGAAATCCACTATGGCGACGTGAAGCAGCAATGGGTTGCCGGGGAAGGCACGTTTCAATGGAAGAGTGGCAAAGAGCGTTATGTCATGTCCGACTTGCTCATGAGTGTAGAGATGTCGGTAGGGCAGGCTCTGCTCGTTAGCTGCACTCCTGAACGGTCTGGCCTTGGGCAAACGTTTTTCATCGATACCGACACAGGCGATCCGCAGCAAAGAATGCTGTTCTTGCGATTTTCACAAACGCAGAAAGACGAACTTTTCGACGATCTACTCCTTCCCCCCAAGGACAAATGACGGCAATCTGCGTGTGTTTCGCGGATGCTCGCCCACGAGTGGAGTTTTGGCCCCGTAGGCCCGTTTCATTAGGGATTGCGAGCTAGTAGTGTCATCTCGATAATGGCTGATTCGTCTCGTAGCTCTGTCGTCGCAATCCAGCAGTCTAGTTGAAACAGTCATTTAGGTTTGACCCTATGCCGTAGGCGAGGTTGGCTTAGGTCAGCGGTCTTGGCGAAACCGCGCATTGAGCGCTGGTTAGGTCAGATTTCCGGGACGAACCAAGCACACAAACAAGATTGAAAAACCATACAAGTAAAACAAGGAGTCTCCAAAATGGCTTTACTGCCCCTTCGCAACCTTCTGGATCATGCAGCTGAGAACAGTTATGGCGTAGCTGCATTCAACGTCAACAACATGGAGCAAATCCAAGCGATCATGGAAGCTGCCGACGAAACCGACTCGCCGGTAATCATTCAGGCTTCACGAGGAGCACGGTCGTACTCGCAAGATGCTTACCTACGGCATTTGATGTCGGCCGCGGTGGAACTGTATCCTCACATTCCGGTTACTATGCACCAAGACCACGGAAATAGCGTCGACACCTGCATGAGTGCGATCGATAACGGATTTACGTCTGTCATGATGGACGGTTCTCTTGAGGAAGACGGAAAGACGCCAGCGTCCTACGACTACAACGTAGAAGTAACTAAGAAGGTCGTCGAACTTGCTCATCCCAAGAACGTTTCGGTCGAAGGTGAACTCGGTTGTCTTGGTTCACTTGAAACCGGCATGGGCGACAAAGAAGACGGACACGGCGCCGAAGGAAAACTCTCCGAAGATCAGCTGCTTACCGATCCTGAAGAAGCAGAACGATTCGTAGCGGAAACGGGCGTCGACGCGCTTGCTGTCGCGATTGGCACCAGCCACGGTGCATACAAATTTACTCGTGCTCCAGACGGCGAAGTGCTCGCGATGACTCGCATTGAGGAAATCCACGCTCGCCTGCCCAACACGCATCTCGTCATGCATGGCAGCAGCTCTGTTCCTCAAGAACTTCAAGACATCATCAACAAGTACGGTGGCAACATCAAGCAAACGTGGGGCGTGCCAGTTGAAGAGATCCAGCGCGGCATCAAATCCGGCGTTCGCAAAATCAACGTCGACACTGACAACCGACTCGCCATCACTGGTGCAATTCGCAAAGTGCTGCAAGAAAGTCCCGAGAAGTTTGATCCTCGCGACTACCTGAAACCAGCTCGTGCCGCAATGAAACAAGTCTGCATCGACCGCATGGTCGCGTTCGGCCAAGCAGGCAACGCCAGCAAGATGAACGCGTAGCGTACCGCACTGTCGTGAAGAATCGATACAAGGCAACTCAGTTTTGAGTTGCCTTTTTTGTTGTCTGTTCGACTTCCCATCATGTCAACACTTTGCCGACATTCGAGCGTAGCCCATAATCGGGCATGGCAACATCCTACTTCAATCTCGATTCGTTTCATCCGTGCACCCGCGATTGGTTTGGCCGCGAGTTTCGTGCGCCCACCGAAGCGCAAATGCGCGCGTGGCATCATATCCACCGTGGAGAAAACACGCTGCTGTTGGCACCGACCGGATCGGGGAAAACGCTTGCTGCATTTTTGGTGGCGATCGACCGGATCATGTTTGCCGCGGGGGAAAAATCATCGAAAGGAGTTCGAACACTTTACATATCGCCGCTGAAGGCACTCGGCGTCGACGTCGAACGCAACCTGAGCTCTCCCTTGGCCGGAATTTGCGCGATCGCCGATCGAGATCAGATTGACCACCACGTTCCAAGCGTTGCGGTTCGGTCTGGCGACACGCCAAGCGATGAACGCCGACGAATTACAAAACAGCCGCCCGACATTTTGATCACCACTCCGGAATCACTTTATCTGCTGCTGACTTCGCAAGCACGAGAAATCTTGACGTCTGTCGACACGGTGATCATTGACGAAATCCATTCGTTGGTTGGAAATAAGCGAGGTTCGCATCTGTTTGTGTCGTTGGAGCGGTTGGAGTGGCTACGCACAACTGCGGGCAATGAAACGTCTTTGCAGCGTATTGGTCTATCGGCAACGCAGCGTCCACTAGATGAAATCGCAAGATTGCTTGGTGGTTCCATCGCGACGGCCGATCAAGATTTGGCTGTAATACCTCGTCCGGTCGAGATCGTCGAAGCTGGTCGTCGCAAGCAAATCGATCTGCGAATCGAAGTGCCCGTCGAGGACATGGCGAAACTTAACGAGCCAATTCCTCAATCGGGAAACGCACCTGGCGGCCCGACAATTCCGTCGATCTGGCCCGCGATTCATCCGCGGCTGGTCGAATTAATCCGGCAACATCGCAGCACGATGATCTTTGTTAACAGTCGGCGTCTCGCGGAACGGTTGGCACTGGCAGTCAATGAACTAGCGGGCGAAGAAATCGCACTCGCTCACCACGGATCGCTCGCGAAAGACACGCGTGCGTGCATCGAGGATCGACTCAAATGCGGCACACTTCCGGCGATCATGGCGACGTCGTCGCTTGAACTCGGAATCGATATGGGCGCTGTCGATTTGGTAATCCAGATTGAGGCTCCTCCGACGATCGCATCAGGAATTCAGAGAATTGGTCGAGCCAACCACCACGTTGACGGACAATCAAGCGGCGTGATCATTCCGAAATTTCGAGGTGACCTATTAGCGTGCAGCGCCGCCGCCGAACGTATTCAAAATGGTGAAGTCGAAGAAACGTTTTATCCCAGGAATCCGCTCGACGTGCTCGCCCAGCAGATTGTGGCAATGGTTTCGCTCGAATCTCGCTGCATCGATGAAATCTATCAAACGATAAGATGCGCCGCTCCGTTTGCCGATCTGACTCGCAGCTCTTTTGAAAGCGTTTTGGATTTGCTATCTGGGAGATATCCATCGCATGAGTTTTCCGAACTCCGCCCGCGATTGAATTGGGATCGCACATCGGGTGAAGTGTCTCCGCGACGAGGAACGCAGCGGCTCGCGATTGTGAATGCTGGCACGATTCCTGATCGAGGTCTGTATGGCGTGTTTCTTTCTGACGGCGAAGGCGGAAGCCGAGTTGGCGAACTGGATGAAGAGATGGTTTTTGAAACGCATCCGGGCGATGTGTTTCTGTTGGGTGCGTCATCGTGGCGAGTGATCGAAATCACAAGTGATCGTGTGCTTGTTGTTCCGGCGCCTGGTGAGCCCGGACGAATGCCGTTCTGGCATGGCGATGGCCCAGGGCGACCGCTGGAATTCGGAAAAGCGATCGGGCGTCTGTCTCGCCTTCTTCTTGCGGAAAATGAACCAACAGCAAAGGCGAGATTGGGAAACGATCATGCACTGGATCCTTTGGCTGCCAACAACTTGCTGCGATACCTGCACGATCAGCAGAAATCGACGGGTAAGGTTCCCAGTGACACGGCAGTTGTTGTCGAATGCTTCTTAGACGAAATCGGTGATTGGCGCGTGTGCGTTTTGACACCGTTTGGTGCTCGAGTCCATGCACCTTGGGCGATGGCTGTTGCAAGTTCGCTGCGTGACGAGTCTGCGCGTGACGTCGATATGATGTGGGCCGACGACGGCATCA
>JAGQPC010000327.1 GCA_020426925.1 Planctomycetales bacterium
AGAAAGAATTCTCGATCTGTTTGAGGAAGTCTGCGGAGCACGGCTCACCTACAGCTATATCACCCCGGGCGGTGCGACGGCCGATTTGCCCAATGGTTGGCTGCAAAAGTGTGAAGCGTTCCTGCAGCAGCTTGAGCCCATTATTGCGGAATACCACACGCTGCTCACGTCCAACGCGATCTTTATTAAACGTACGGCAAATATTGGCATCCTAAGCCCTGAAATGGCAATCGATTATGGGTGCACAGGGCCGGTGTTGCGTGGAAGCGGTGTTGACTATGACCTGCGCCGCGATGGTGAAGAGCGATACACAGACTTGTACGACGGTTACGCGTTTGAAGTAATCGTAGAAAAGGACGGGCATTACCCAAGGGATCGAAATTACCCAGCAGTTCCGGCGGATGCGGTGCTCGGCGATTGTTGGCATCGCTTCTACGTTCGAATGCTAGAGGTCATGCAGGCAATGGACTTGCTGCGCCAAGCCATGGATCGTTACAGCACAGCGTCTGGCGATTGGGGCGTTCCAATTAAGCTTTCGACCAAACTCCCCAAAGGAGAAGTTTACCTCGAAACAGAATGTCCGCGCGGCCAAATGGGATTCTTTTTGGTCAGCGATGGCAATGCTATTCCATGGCGAGTGCGAGCACGCAGTAGTTCGTTCTGCAACTTGTCGGTCACACATGAGATCTGCCGCGGGATACCAATCGCCGACGTGCCTGCTGTCGTTGGTTCACTCGATATCGTGATGGGTGAAATCGACAGGTAATCACAGAATGTTTTTACCGGGGCTTGTACGTTCACCAGACATTGTGCAAGATTTCACGATCTATTGATCCTTGATTGATGCTCCACCGACTTAGCTGAATCACGTTTCCATCGGAATTAAACCAAGGCAAAAAGCGACGCTGCCGTGTCTGAATTCATCAACAGTATTCTGCCTGTGAGCGAAGGAAGTTGGGTCGGAGTCGTTCTTACGGCAATCATCCATTGCGTGTTGATCGTCCATGTCGTCGCGGTTGGAGCTTTGGTCTTTATTTGGATGGAGCGCAAGGTCTCTGGTCGAATTCAAGATCGACTTGGGCCTACGCGAGTCGGCGGAAAGTTCGGTTGGCTACAAACGTTAGCCGACGGGCTGAAGCTCCTCACGAAAGAAGATTTGATCCCCGCGGACGCCGATCCGTTTCTCTTCAAGATAGCACCTTACATAAGCTTCGCGGCAAGTTTTTGTGCTTACATCGCGTTGCCATTCTCCGTGGGATGGGCTGCTCGAGAAATCAACACGGCTGTGTTCTTTGTGTTGGCCGTCATGGGACTAGAAGTCTTCGGCGTAATTCTGGCCGGATACGCTTCCGGTTCGAAGTGGTCGCTGTTCGGCGGTATGCGAGAAGCTGCTCAAGTCGTTAGCTACGAAGTTCCGCTTGGCATGTGTGTGATAATTCCGGTCATGCTCGTAGGTTCTATGAATCTGACAACGATCGGCCAGTATCAGCAGGGTTGGTTTTCCAATTGGCTGATCTTCAACGACATATTTACGTTCATTGTGTTCTGGATCTACTTTACTTGCGGAATGGCGAGTGTGAATCGAGCTCCATTCGATTTGGCCGAAGCAGAAAGCGAGTTGGTAGCTGGGTTTCATACCGAATACTCTGGCATCCGTTGGAGTATCTTCTTCATGGCCGAATATGGCTCGATGTTTGTTGTGAGTGCACTCGCGGCGATCTTGTTCTTCGGTGGGTGGAACGGGCCGATTCCAGTATTCGAACTCCTTGCTCCAGTGTTCGGATATGAGTCGTGGCCAACTACTGGATTCGTTGGCTATATCGCTCAGTTGGCTGGTTGCACGAATCTGATCTTAAAAGCCGTGGTCGGAGTGACGGTAATGATGTGGGTGCGGTGGACGTTTCCTCGTCTGCGAATCGACCAAGTTATCACGATGTGTTGGAAATACTGTGTGCCGATTGCGGCGGTCTGTTTTGTCGGTGCACTCGGATGGCGTTATGCCGGGTGGAAGACAGGTCGGTCGCTGGTTCCGTCGATTCAACCTGCTGAAGTCCGCGAAAGTTGGGTTCAGGCCCCTGTTGTGACCGAGCCTCAAGCGTCCGAATCTGAGTCGAGCGACACCGTTGCCATGCGAGGCGCCAAGTAATGATTATGTTCGCAGCGATCAATTGGCATTCGTTTTTCTTTTTGCTGTTCGGCATGCTGTCGTGCTTGTTCGCGTTGGGGGTCTTGGTCTCCAGCAATGTTGTGCGAATGGCATTTTATTTGATCGTTTCGCTTGCTTCGACGGCCGGCTTGTTTTTTCTTGCCGGGGCCAAATTTGTCGGTGCGATGCAGATCATGATTTACGTCGGCGGAACGCTTGTTTTGCTGATATTCGGAGTGATGTTAACGGCTCAGGCGACTTTCATCACGATGAAGACTCGCAGTAGCGACTGGGTGTTGGCATTTGTGACGGGTGGAGCGTTGTTTGCATTGCTGTTGTTTGCCGCGACCTCGGTTGAGACGTGGCAGCAAGGGCGGCCTGATCAAGATACGCTAGTGGCTGCTGATGGCGAACACGCGTCAAGCATCGGAGCGGGATTGCTCGGCATGCGAGTTGATAAGCTGCACGCCGAAGATGAATCCCTCAAGCCTGGAATGTCGGGTTATCTGTTGCCGTTTGAAATTGTCTCGATGCACTTGCTGGTCGTGCTTGTTGGGGCTGCGTATTTGGCTCGAACGAAACGCAAAGCATCAGTTGCGGAAGATCTCCTTCGAGTCGCGGGAGACGTGTAAATGAATTTGCTAACAGAACCTGTCGGCGTTACGCACTACATGATGGTAGGCGCGTTCATGTTTGTCACCGGCATCGCGTGCATGGCAACTAAACGTAATGCATTGGGTATTTTGATGGGCATCGAGCTTGTGCTTAATGGTGCCAACATAAACTTTGTGGCTTTCGGTAGTAACTACTTGCGAGAACATTCGCTGGGGCTCGACGGTCAATTTATTGCGTTGTTTGTGATTGTTCTTGCCGCAGCAGAAGCGGCGGTCGCGCTCGCGATTGCACTCACTTTTTACAATAACCATGCCACGATCGACGTGGATCAAGCCAGCGAGCTGAAGGGCTGATGGTCAATTACCTTCCAACACTGCTTGGACTAGCGGTGCTTTCGCCGCTGTTGTCTTTCCTGCTGATTCTTTTGTTCGGCCCGTATATGGGTAACAAAGGAAAGCAGGCTGGCTATTGCGCGACAGTATTTATTCTGACATCCTGTGTGCTGTCGGTTTTGTCGTTAGTTATCTGGGTTGGTGCTCACCCGCCGCAAGATGCCCATCATCACGATGATCATCATGGAGAAGAGCACGTTGGTGACGAAGGCCATCCGCCTGCGGAGAAACACGAAACACCCAGCGATGGCCATGCATCGGTCGATGCTCCGTTTCACACGCTACCCGTAGCTGACGCCGAAGGCGAAACAGATTCTGAGTCGGCTGAATCAGAAGCGGAATCGCACGAGGGTCACGGCGATGGCGATCACGGCGACGGCCATGCGGAAGTGCCCAGCTATCACGGCGAGTTCTACACGCTGGGTCAGTTCGGCAAGAGCAAGATGTCGATCGGATACTACATTGACGCTTTGACTGTTTGCATGTTTGCAATGGTCACGCTGATCGCGTCTTGCATTCACTTCTACGCAATCGGCTACATGCATGATGAGCTTGAAGGCGACGACTACGTTGATCATGAAGTCACTATGGCGAACGGATCGCACTTACATCGTCCAGGAAGATTCCATCGCTTCTTCCAGGCACTGTCGTTGTTCTGCTTTAGCATGCTGGGGCTTGTCCTTGCGGGCAACATCGTAATGACATTCGTGTTTTGGGAGCTGGTTGGGATTTGCTCCTACTTCCTGATCGGTTTTTACGTGGAGCGCAAAAGTGCTTCAACAGCGGCCAACAAGGCGTTTATTGTTAACCGAGTCGGCGACTTCGGCATGATCATAGGCCTCATGGCATTGTGGGCCAGCTTGGGAACGTTTCAGTTCGGCGGTTCGGACGGGCTGTTTGAGCTAGTGCGACCAACCGCGAACGGAAACGCACTTGTCGTTCCCGACGGAATGGTCGTGGCATCGGCGAGAGAAGAGGTTGGCAAAGTTGTTATTTCTTTAGGACCAGGTGCAACTGACGAGCAGATGCACGCAGCTGTCAACGAACGTATTCCTGAGTGGCGAGACCCCGAAGCGTCTGGCAAAAAAGGTGGGCATGGCCGATGGTTGTTGGTCGTTGCTGGTGTTGGAATCTTTTGTGGCTGCGTTGGTAAAAGCGCGCAGTTTCCTCTGCACGTCTGGTTGCCAGACGCGATGGAAGGGCCTACTCCCGTTTCTGCTTTGGTCCACTCGGCCACGATGGTTGCCGCTGGCGTGTTTTTGGTAGGACGTTTCTATCCGGTCTTCTGCCCTGAAGTTCTATTTGTCATCGCGATCACCGGAACAATTACGTTGTTCATGGCGGCGACAATTGCGATTACTGCTACCGACATCAAACGAGTTCTTGCGTACTCAACTGTCAGTCAGCTCGGCTACATGATGCTGTCGCTGGGCATTGGCGGCTGGCTTGCCGGCATGATGCACTTGTTCACGCACGCGTTTTTCAAGAGCCTATTGTTCATGTGTAGCGGCTCTGTGATTCACGCTGTGCACACGAATGAAATGACAGAAATGGGCGGGCTTCGCAAAAAGATGCCCTGGACTGCGTATACGATGCTGATCGGTTGCATGGCGATTGCTGGGACCGGATTGCCATTTGCGATTCCGATTGGCGAAAACTCGTTCAATCTTGGATTCAGTGGTTATTACTCCAAAGATGCCATCATCGAACAAGCTTGGTCGTTCTGGTTGGCGAACTCGGCGTGGGGCATGTTCTTCTTGGCAGCAGCGGCTGGCGGAGCGTCGATCACGGCGTTCTATATGTTCCGCATGTGGTACATGACGTTCGCTGGTCCACCGAAAAACGAGCATCGTTTCGACCATGCTCATGAATCACCTCCGATCATGTATCGGCCGCTGATTTTGCTTTCAGTTTTTGCAGTAGCAGTTGCCTGGCGACCAGTCGAAGGTATGATCGGCGCGATCGTGGCTGCATTGATCTTCATCGCGCTGTACGCCAAGAGTGGTGGAACGATGGGCGAAGATGACCATCACCACAGCAAGTCAGCAAAGAGTCCGCTATTTGTTGCGTTGACCATCTCAGTTGCTGTTTTTGTTATTGCCCTTTGTTGGCAGCCGATTGCGGGCGACACAACTTTATCGAACTTGCTTTCGCAGGCCCGGCCAGCTGGAACGTTGCCGACCGAGTCCGCTGTGCTCTTCACTATGACCTGGCCAAGTGAGCCCATTAGCCATTTGGACCACATCAAGCCAAAAGCTGGACTTCTGGCTTTTTTGACAGCACTTGCTGGATTTTCGCTCGCAACGGTTTTCTACGGACTTCGAAAATTGGATGCCGAAGAAGCCCGCTCTGCATTTGCTCCAATCCATCGGTTCCTGGTGAACAAGTGGTGGTTTGACGAGCTATATCAAACGATATTTGTGCGACCAGCTCATCTGATTGCGGGACTCATTTCTGGATTTGATCGTCGCTGCATCGACTGGGTGCTCGACAGTTTGGCAAGGCTTACGCGAGCCATCGCGGTCATCTGGGAACGATTCGCCGATGGCCAAGTTGTCGATGGCTTTGTCAACGGCCTCGCATCACGAACTTACCGCGCCGGGTTGAGTCTCCGAGGAGTTCAAACTGGTCGCTTGCGTCAATACGTCATGTTCATCGCGGCCGGGACTGTGGCTGCGTTTGTTGTTGCAAGTTTTCTTTGGAATTATGCATTCGCCGGCTAAGGCGATTTAGTGAACCATGGACAATATCTGGTTAGTCAGTCTGACGATCTTCCTGCCGACACTAGTCGCTATCGGTTTATCCTTCGTACCGAAGGGCGCCAACGAATGGGTTCGGCTCATCACGCTTGCCACAACAGTTGTGACTTTTGGGTTGGTCATCGGCTGCGTCATGATGCCGTTCGATTTGGATGCGCAAGGAATCCAAAACGCGTTTGCGGTGAAATGGATCCCGTCGTTTGATATTGATTATTATTTGGGCATAGACGGGATTAGCCTTCCGTTGGTTGTCTTGACTGGCTTCGTCTGTATCGTCGCTATGATTGCCAGTTGGTCGATTAAGAAAAACGTGAAAGCGTACTGCATGCTGTTCCTTATTCTGGAAACGGGCATGCTGGGCGTGTTCATGGCGCTCGACTTCTTCCTCTTCTACGTCTTTTGGGAAGTCATGTTGTTGCCGATGTACTTCCTGATCGGCATCTGGGGTGGACCAAGAAAAGAATACGCCGCGATCAAGTTCTTCCTGTATACACTGTTTGGAAGTGTGTTGATGCTGATCGCGATTTTGATGCTCTATTTCGCGAGCGATCTGAATGTTCTGCAAGACCAGGGAATCGACTTAGCTTCGCTAAACATACGAGACGAAGTTGCCGTCAATGTAGCCGGACAGCTCGATCTGCCCGTCGACCAGCGAACTCCGACGCACACGTTCAACATTACCGCTCTTGCTGTTATGGGCCAGCAAACAGATCTGTTCAGCACTCAAGAATATTGGTTTGGATGGTCGCTCCAACATTGGGCGTTCGTCCTACTGCTAATCGGCTTCTTGATCAAAGTGCCATCGGTCCCTGTTCATACGTGGTTGCCCGACGCTCACGTGGAAGCACCGACACCGATTTCCATGATTCTGGCAGGTGTTTTGCTGAAGATGGGTGGCTACGGAATCATTCGCATTTGTTATCCGATTTGCCCTCACGCTGGATATGACTTTTCCACGTTCGTTTGCACGTTGGGTGTGGTCAGCATGGTCTACGGAGCATTCGCGGCACTCGCCCAAAAAGACTTCAAGCGGATGGTGGCATACAGCTCGGTCAGCCACATGGGATATGTCGTTCTCGGACTTGGTGTCTGGTCTGCGACGGCGGGCACGATGTTTGATCAGCAGTCGTGGAACATGGGTATCAAAGGGGCAATGTTCCAAATGATTGGTCACGGTGTCAGCTCGGCCGGTATGTTCTTTATGGTTGGCGTCGTTTACGACCGCGTTCACCACAGAAACCTGAACGAGTTCGGTGGACTGTACGGAAAGATGCCTCTGTACACCGCACTGGCGATGATCGTTTTCTTCGCGGGCCTTGGATTGCCAGGACTTTGCGGGTTCATTGGCGAAGTGTTCGTTGTCCTTTCGGTTTGGAAATACAGCATCACTTTGGCAGTGATTTCGGCCAGCGTCGTGATACTGACCGCAGGTTACATTCTGTGGGCGATACAACGAGTGTATTTGGGTGCTGAGTACAAAGGTCCTCACGAGGAAGCGTTGACTCCGATCACGGTTCGCGAACTGACCGTCGCGGTTCCGTTGGTGGTCTTCGCCGTCTATTTTGGTGTTAATCCGAATTCCGTCCTGAAGTACATGGACGCTACGATCGATCATCAGGTTCAAACGTTGGCGGATTGGACAAGAACGACAAAGATGGCCGAGCTCCAAGCGGAAGCCGATGCCGACGATGACGCAGCGACCGAACAAGTGTCCGACGAGTCCGGAACGAGTGAATCCTCGACGACTCAAGACTTGATCGAAGCGTCTGCTGCCGTTGCTACGCCGTCGACAGAAGACGTAGTCGTTAAATCATCTTACACGCAAATGGCACAAGCGGCGGTTCAGTAGGCACAGTGCTCGAACCGTCTTAATAACAGTTGGATAAAAACAGTGGAACAACTTGCGATCTTAGTCGACGCGTCAATCGGCGACACTCAAAAGTCGCTTCAAGCCTTTATGCCGGAGCTCGTGATCTGCGTCACGATTCTGGGCATGTTGTTGGTGCGTCTGTTCCGAGTTCTTGACGTTATTCCTGGGTTTTTGTTGGCTGGAATAGGTGTCGCGGTCGCTCTCTTCTATGCTGAGCCGTGGGTTTATCTGTCCGCTGAGACATTGCCGGCACGGCGAGAGCTGTTTAGTGGAATGTTGGTTCTCGATTCGTTCACGGTCTTCATTCGTACTGTGCTGTTGGTCTTCGCGCTGTTGTTCATCGTGTTCACTCGTTTGTCGAAGTTTCCCGAATCATCAGATTCAGTAGATTTCTACACGTTGATTTTGGGTTCGACCCTTGGCATGTGCCTGATGGCTTCGTCCAACCACTTGCTGATGGTGTTCATGGCGATCGAAATGGCAAGCGTTCCTTCGTACGCTTTAGCGGGCAGTCTGCGATACAGCAGGAAAAGCAGCGAAGCGGCCCTTAAGTATTCGATTTTCGGCGCCGGAACCGCTGGCGTGATGCTCTACGGAATCAGCCTAATCGCCGGTGTTACGAATTCCGTTCACTTGCCAACGATTGCAAATCAGCTTTCAACGATGGAACTTGGGCATTCTGAGCTCGTCGTGCTCGGACTTGGCGGATTGATGTTGATGGTTGGCCTGGCGTTCAAATTGTCTGCCGTTCCGTTTCACTTTTGGTGTCCAGATGTTTTTGAGGGAGCCAGCGCGGAAATCGGTGCGTTCCTTTCGGTGGCCTCCAAAGCGGCAGCTTTGGCCTTGTTGGTGCGAGTTGCATTAGGCATCGGAGCTGTCGCACCGGATCACTCAGTGGCAGAAGTCAGCCAGCAGCAAATAAGTTCGGGACTTTTTTCCGTTGCGGACACGCTCGAATCTCCGTCGCCAAGTGACCATTCGACGGTTAGTCAAATGGACCAGGTCAGGTCGTTTGCCGGTTTGCTGATCACTTTCCTTGCGATCGTGACATGCACGTTCGGAAACTTGGCCGCGTATGGACAAACGAACATCAAACGACTGCTCGCGTATTCTACGATTGCTCACGCTGGTTACATGATGATGGCCGTGCCTGCAGCGCTTGCGGTAGCAGGTGACGGAGGCAATCCTGAAGCTGGACAGTTTGCGATCGCTGCATTGGGACTTTACATTGCAACTTACGTAATCATGAACTTGGCCGCGTTCGCCGTTGTCGCGTTCTTCCGCAATTCGTTCGGAAGCGAAGAAATCAGCGACTATGCAGGACTTGTGAAGCGTTCGCCGATCGTGGTGATTCTGTTTTCACTGACATTATTCAGCTTGGTCGGACTTCCACCCTTGGCTGGTTTCTTGGGAAAATTCGCGATTTTCGCATCGTTAGCTCAATCATTCCGAGCCACAGGCCAGTCGCATTTGATGGTTTTGTTGATCGCCGGCGGCATCAACACGGCAATCAGCCTGTTCTACTATCTTCGCGTCGTGAAAGTTATGACGTTCGACCCGGAGCCCGATTCGTCTCCCGCAAAACCAATGAACTTGGTGAGCAACCTAGGGGCTATTTATTTGTTCGTATTAGCAGTTCCGATCGTCACATTGATGGTCTACCTTAATCCGCTGAACGAGTGGACGCAGGCTGCCGCGAAGCAATTGTTCTAGAGGTTATTTGTAATAATGGCGTCGACGATCGAATTACTGAACGAACTTCTAGCACTGCACAGCAATTCGCTGCCCAGCTACCTTGTTAACGCCAAACCGTGGTCTGCAAGGCGGGACGCAAAAGTGCTCGAGGCGCTCGCAGCGGTAGCTGATGATCATCGCCGCATGACTGATCTGATTGGATCGCACATTCTTGAACTCGGTGGCTCCATTCAGGGAGGAGAGTTCCCGATGCTGTACACAGATATGCACGACCTGTCGAGCGACTACATCTTGAACGAAGTCTGCCGGTTCCAAAAACTGGAAAACAGTCGAATTGAACAGATCGCTGACGAATTGGCCGGCAGTCCGAAGGCTCAAGCTCTTGCAAAAGAGGCCCTTGGCGCGGGCAAAGCTCACCTTCAAAACCTTGGTGAACTGCTGGCCGAATCGGCGGTATAGGTTTGATGTCTAAATCGAACGAAACGTGTCCTCTGTTCGATACTCATGCGCACCTTGATGATGAGCGGTTCGACGAAAACAGAGCGACCGTCATCGAAAACGCCGTGGCCGCGGGCGTGACAAACATTGTTTGTATCGGCACGACTGTTGAAACCAGCGCCAAGTGCATTTCGATCGCCAAAGAATATCCAATAGTCCACGCAGCAGTCGGCATCCAGCCCAACTGCTGTGCGGAAGTGAAGCCTGGCGATTGGGAACGCATCGTCGATATGGCGCGCAGTGGCGACGCAATCGCGATTGGCGAAACCGGGCTCGATCGATATTGGGACGATTGCCCCTTTGAAATACAGCAAGATTATTTCGATCGTCATCTTGCCTTGTCTAAAGAAACTGGTCTTCCGTTTGTCGTCCACATGCGTGATTGCCAGGCCGACGTTTTGGAAATGCTCCAGGCCGCGAGCCTTCGGGGGCCTCTGAACGGTTTGATGCATTCCTACACTGGCGATGCGAATGGTGCTCGCGAATGCTTGGATTTGGGCCTATACATCAGTTTCGCAGGGATGGTGACCTACAAAAAATCTGACGAGTTGCGCCAAGTGGCCGCCGCGATCCCGGCCGACCGAATTCTGATCGAAACGGATTCGCCATATCTTTCGCCTCATCCGAAACGCAGCGTTCGTCCGAACGAGCCAGCACTCGTGCGTCATACAGCGGAATGCTTAGCGGATGTTCGGCAAGCTCCGCTAGCCGAGTTTTGCCGCCAAACGCACGAGAATGCGATGCGTTTATTTCGTCTGCAATGATCTGATTTGCCTAGCTGGCAAACTTTCTATAATTCATTGCACGCTCGCGACGCATCGCAACTGAACAGAGAACGGACATCATGTTCAAGTTTCTCCATACGGCAGACATTCATTTAGACAGCCCGCTTCTGAATCTGGATAAGTACGATGATGCGCCGCGCGAAGAGTTTCGCAGCGCCACGCGGCGGGCATTCGACAACATCGTTGATTTGGCGATGCGTGAAACAGTCGACTTAGTGATCATCGCCGGTGATCTCGATGACGGAGACTGCACCGATTTCCACACGCCTCGGTACATTCGCAGGCAGATGCAGCGGTTGGAGTCGCACCGCATTCGTGTATTCATCATTCAAGGCAACCACGACGCGGCGAACAACATGAAGAAGGCGTTTCGATTGGAAATGCCAGACAATGTCAAACTGTTTTCGACATCCAAACCAGAGACGGAACGGCTGGAAGAAATCGGCGTCGCCATCCACGGCCAAGGTTTTTCCAAGCGTGAAGTGACGGAAGACCTGTCGCAAAGCTACCCAGATGCATTGCCGAACTACATCAACATCGGCATTCTTCACTCCAGTTGCGGTGTTCACGATCAACACGACACTTACGCGCCGTCGACGGTGAAAGGTCTTTCCAGCAAGGGATACGACTATTGGGCGCTCGGCCACATTCACAAACATCAAACGTTGTCGGGGCCGAACCCGTGGATCGTCTACAGCGGAAATCCGCAAGGTCGGAGTGTTCGAGAGACCGGCGCCCGCGGGTGTGTGATCGCAACGTATGATGGAGAGCGCATTCTGACCAAGCGGCACGAGACGGACGTCATGCGGTGGATTCACGTTACCGTCGATGTCTCCGATTGTTCTGATGCGCTTTCGATTCAACCGATGATCCACTCGCAGTTGTCGACGGAGCTTTCAAAGGCCGGTGATCGGCCGCTGGCTGCCAGAATCGAGCTCGTTGGCGAAACAGGTTCGCACAGCGAGCTCGTCAGACAGGCTGACTATTGGGACGCGCAAATCCGCGAATCCGTCTTGGACCAATTTGATGAGCAAGTGTGGATCGAGAAGATCAAATTCCAGACTCGTCCGCCGCGCGTGGCATTGCGGGAGAGCGATTCCGCGCTGGGAGAACTGATTGCTGGAATCGAACGACCGGAGATCGCAGCCGCAGCGTTTGAGGAACTGCGAAGTGATTTCGAAAAGATGTTGTCAACGATTCCGACCGACCCGCGATTAGCTCGCGAGGAAATCGATATCACTCGCGATGAAGTCTGCGAGACGATGAAGTCTGACGCTCGAGACCTTCTGCTAACGCGTCTGCTGAATTCGGGAGGCGACGCGTGAAGATTCTGGAACTGCAGCTGCTAGCCTACGGCCCGTTTACGGATACCGTTCTTGATTTTTCTGGGGCGGGTTTCCAAATCGTCTACGGCCCGAACGAAGCAGGGAAAAGTTCGACGCTGCGGTCTATTCATGGACTGCTGTTCGGAATTCCGACTCGGTGTCCCGACAATCATGTTCACGAATACAAGAAGCTGCGCATCGGCGGGACAATCGCGACCGCCGGAACAGAAGAATTGACGTTTGTTCGCCGAAAAGCGACGAAGGGATCGATCTTGAATCCAAAACACAAGCAGGGTGCAGCTTTCCCAGACGATGTTCTCAAGCCGTTTCTTCACGGCATCGACGGTGACACGTTTCAGCGAGTTTACGGTATTGGGCACGAAGAACTTCGTCGTGGCGGCGACGACATGCGGGCTCTAAAAGGTTTAGTTGGTGAGAGCCTGTTTGCGGCGACGATTGGCGGAAAGGGCCTCGTCGAAGCATTGGCTCAGCTGGAGTCCGAAGCTGACGAGTTTTTCAGTACGTCGAAACGAACGGCAAGTGTCAAGGTTACCGAAAAACAATATCGCGAATTGCAAAAGCAAAAACGTGAATCGCGATTGTCGGCCAACGAATGGACAAAACTGCAGGCCGAGCTAAAGCACGCACTCGATCAGCGTGACGAAATTGCAGCGCAATCGCAAGCTCTCAAGCGGCAACTGAACCACTTGCAGCGGATTCAACAGGCACTTGGGATCATTGGCAGAAGAAAGCAAGCGATCTCGCGACTTGAGGAACTGCATGCGTCGGTCGTCTTGCCGTCAACGTACGATGCGGCCCACCGATTGCAGATTGAATCCGAACTGAAGAGAGCATCAGAGCAACTTGCCGCGTGGGAACCGTTACTCGATGGCCCCGAAAGCATCGAATCCAAAGTCGCCGCGATCGAAATTCCCGACGGGCTACTCGAATTCACGGACGCTATCGCGGAACTACAAGATCAAAGAGCGGTTCACGTCAAAGCTCAAGCCGACAAGCGGGCGCTCGTTCGAGATGTTGAGAACGCTCAAATGCAAGTGTCCGAGTTAATGCGAGATTTGGGCCTTCCCGACGCTGTTGACGAAATCGAATCGTTCCGCCTGACCGCCGATGCGCGATTTCGAATCAACGCAATGTCGCACGACGAAAAGATGTTGCGAACGCGACCGATGAAACTCAAGCATGACATCGACGTTTGCACCCAATTCATTGCACAAACTCAAGAAACACTGGAAGGGCAAGCGGAGCCAAGCGACATCGCTCTTCTTGTGTCCGCGGTGGACGACGTCGTGCAAATGGGAAACCCTGAAGAGCTACACGAAGCAGCGCGCACAGCTTTCGATCGTTCTCTGGCCAATGCGGAACGCATGCTCGCGCAAGAACCAATTTGGAACGGTGTGCTCGCCGATGTCTGCAGTGTTGCGGTTCCAAATCCAGAAACGATCAGGCGTTTTTCCAAGGCAGCGGAAGCAATTGCGTCGGAGCACGCAGCATTGGAAAAAGAGCTGAGGCAATTCGAGCGTAGTCTAGCCAAGACGAACGAGTTCATTGCCGCTCTTGAAAACAAAGGGCATGTTCCCAGCGAACAGGAGCTTGATGAACTGCGTGCCGACCGCGACCTTCAATGGCGCACGATGCGCGACGAGATGACGATAACCGCCGATTCGGCAAGTAGCTACGAAGCGGCCGTTGACAACGCGGATCTGTTGGCTGACCGCTTGCGGCGCGAGACCGAACGCGTAACGCAGCTAGCTCAGCGACGCGCGGAAGCGGAATCACTGCAGGAGAACATCGACCGAACCAAGAAAGAAATTAAATCGCAATCAGCCAGGCAATCGCAGCTGGATGAGCAATGGTCGCGCGAGTGGTCCGACGTGGATTTGTCGCGGTTGTTGCCCCCGGAGGAAATGCGGGCTTGGGTGGCGGACTTCGCAGAATTGCAAAGAGCCGCGGAAGACGTCGCCGAACGTAAATCAGAAGTTGAGCGAACTGGGCAGCGTGTCGAATCGGCCAAGCAGCGAATTTACGAGGCTCTGCAAGACGTCGACGGTGGTGGTGACTTCTCTGATTGGTCGCTCGCTAGATTGCTCGATTACGCTCGTACGCACGTCCAGCAGCAGCAGGCGATCGCTGCCGAGCAAGAAGAACTACGACGAGATATCGCTAAACGCAAAAGCGAGTTGCGTGAAGTGGAGCGTGCGCTTAATTCGGCGTATGCCGAATTAGACGTGTGGCAATACGAATGGGCTCCTGCGATGAAAAAATTGGGACTCGAGCCGTCGGCTTCCGCCGAGCAAGCGAATCTTCGCGTTGAGCAAATCCAAAAGATCTTCGACGTTGTTGCGGAAATCGCAAGCAAACAAAAACGAATCCGCGACATCGATGCGGATTCGGAGTTATTTGAGCAAAACGCATCTCTGCTGGCCGAACGGTTCTTGCCGCCAACACGTCGTGGGGTTGAAGGTGCTGGTGCGGACGAGTTGGCGCTTTTGCTCAAAAGTCGTCTGGATCAAGCACAGCAAGATCACGCAACGCTCGCCCGGTTGCAGACGCAACTCGCGGAAACGCGAACGGAAGCAGAAGCAACGCGAAACTTAATGGACGATCTTCAGTGCCAGCTGGATGTGTTGCTAAATCTCGCTGGAACCGATGACAGTTCCGACCTTGCGCAGATAGAACGTGACTCGCAAGAAAAACGCACGTGGCAACAGCGGCTCGATGAACTCAATGAACAGCTGCACGAACTCTGCGGAAGCAACGACGTCGCCGAGTTTGTGCAAGAAGCGAATGAATCGAATCACGATGACGTTTCAGTTCAGATTTCGGAAACGGAGCAGCAGCTATCGTCGCTGGAACGCGAACGAGACGACGCTGTTGCCAACGTTAGCGAGCTGCAGTCTCGCGCAGATGCGGCGGATGGCAGCGAACGTGTGGCGGAGCTGGATCAAGAGTCACTCGGTCTGATTTCGCGGATGCACAAAGATGCGTCGTCTTACATGAAAAGACGCCTTGCGCATCAGATTTTGCGACGACATATTGAGGCTCATCGTGCTGAAAACGAAGATCCTTTGTTGCAACGGGCGAGCGAGTTGTTCGCGCGGCTGACGTGCGGCGAGTTTGCTGGAATCAGAACCGATTACGATGGCGACCACCCTGTCATCGTTGGCATACGTCAGGCTACGTCTGATTTAATTCACGTGGCAGCCATGAGCGATGGAACTCGAGATCAACTTTATCTCGCACTGCGGCTTGCATATGTGGAGAAACAACTGGCGGATCACGAGCCGATGCCGTTTATTGTCGACGATATACTCGTTCACTTTGACGACGCACGGTCACAAGCGACGTTGGAGGTGCTCGCGGAGCTTTCAAAGAAGACGCAAGTGATTTTCTTCACGCACCACTTGCACTTGACGGAACTCGCTAAGAATTGTCTCGCGAAAGATCAGCTAACAATCCAAAACCTCACCGCGCCGGCTGCTGCTGACGTATCTGGAGCTGCGTAGACAGTAGTACTGTTAAAGCCCGCGCATCAGCGCCGTTGCGGCCCAGCCAGTCGCGGCCGCGGAAATCCATTGATCGTGACCGTGCGGGAAACCACTTTCAAAGTAGGGCTGAAACTTGACGGAGCGGCTGATTACGCGCCACGGCCACGACCCGTCGTCTTCAGCGGTGCTCATGAGAAACGCGGTTCCGTTCCGGTTCGCCATCAACATCAACCGGTTTTGTTTCCACTAACGCATACAACGACAGTCCAGTTGTGCGCGGACGACTTGCGAATTTGTCGCGGATGACATTTCGAGACTCCCTGTCGTTGTTCGACATGAGACCGTTTGCTATTGTGCAGTGGATCGCACACAATGTCGGCTTTCCAGTCAAAGTCACAATTCGGTCAAGCAATATGTTGTCGAACAACTTCGCGCAGGCGTTACTTGTCGGATTTGCGTTTCTATCATCGATTGCAGTGCCCGCGATCGCAAATTCGAAGCCAAATTTCATCATCATATTCTGCGACGATTTGGGTTACGCCGACATCGGACCGTTCGGTTCAGAAAACCATCGAACTCCGAATATCGACCGCATGGCCAGCGAAGGAATCAAGCTGACTAGTTTCTATTCGACCTGCGGAGTTTGCACGCCGTCGCGATCTTCGCTGATGACTGGATGTTATCCGAAACGCGTCGGCATGCACCAAAACGAAAACGGTCAGTGGGTGCTGTTCCCCGGCAACAAACGAGGACTCAATCCGAACGAGATCACGATCGCTGAAGTGTTGAAGGGACAGGGCTATGCAACGGCGATTGTGGGAAAATGGCACTTGGGAGATCAACCGGAATTCTTGCCGACGCGTCAGGGATTCGATTCCTATTTTGGCATTCCGTTTTCGAACGACATGGGGAAGATCGACCGGCCCATCAAAATGTATCCCGCGACTCCGTTGTTGCGAAATGAGACGGTGATCGAAATGGAGCCCAATCAGCGATACATCACGCGGCGATACACCGATGAGGCTTTGTCGTTCATTGAGGCCAACAAAGACGAACCGTTTTTCTTGTATCTTCCCCATTCCATGCCGCACTGGCCGCAGTACTCTAGTGAAGACTTTTCAGAAAAGTCAGCAAACAAAGCGTGGGGCGACGCCGTCGAAGAAATCGATTGGTCAACGGGGCGAATTTTCCAGCGGCTAAAGGAACTAGGTATCGACGAAAACACGCTGGTCATTTTTACGTCGGACAACGGAGGGGCAACGCATCACGGCGCGGTTAATAAACCGCTTCGAGGTGGCAAAGGAACGACGTGGGAAGGCGGGCACCGCGTTTGTTGTGTCGCTCGGTGGCCAGGCAAGATCAAGCCTGAAACGGCATCTTCCGCGATCGCTGTTTCGTTTGATCTGCTTCCGACTTTCGCGAAACTCGCGGGCGGTTCTGTACCGGCAGATCGTGTCATCGACGGCAAAGACATTAGCCCCATTCTATTTGGCGAAGCTGACGAATCGCCGCATGAACATTTCTACTACTACTTCCAAGGAACGCTCGACGCCGTTCGTCAGGGAAATTGGAAGCTGTTTGTCAACGGCCGATCCAGAGGCAATCAAGAAAACAAGCAAGCCAAGCCGGAACTTTACAATTTGGCCGACGACATCGGCGAATCGAAAAATGTAATCGAAGCAAATCCAAACGTTGTTGAGAAATTGATGGCGATCGTAGCTCTAGCTCGCGCCGATCTTGGAGACGGCGATAAGTATGTGGGAAAGAACGTGCGTGAACCTGGCCATGTCGAAAATGCAAGACCACTGACGATGGATCCGCCGGATGAGTTAACTCAGACAAACGTGTTTGTATCCGGGGAAGAAGGTTATCACACGTTTCGCATTCCATCGTTGTTGACGACTCCACGAGGAACGCTGCTGGCGACGTGCGAAGGACGAAAAAACGACCGTCGAGATCATGGCGATTTGGATCTCGTCGCAAAGCGAAGTACGGACTATGGAAAAACGTGGTCCGATCTGCAAATCATTCACGAGGAAGGCGGGAACAAAGAAGTTACGATCGGGAACCCTTGTCCTGTCGTGGACCAAGAAACTGGAATCATCTGGATGCCGTTTTGCCGAGACAACGACGATGTGTTCATGACGCACAGCACCGACGACGGCGTCACGTGGTCAAAGCCGATTGATATCACGTCCAGCGTGAAAAAGCCAGGTTGGGGATGGTACGCGACTGGGCCCGGCGTTGGGATTCAAATGACGCGGGGAAAGTATAACGGGCGACTTGTCATACCATGCGATCACCGCGCAATGCGAGAAGGCGAATGGGTGCGAATGTCGCATGTATTCTACAGCGACGATCATGGCGAATCGTGGAAATTGGGCGGAAGTGTTGCGGACTATACCGACGAGTGCCAGGTTGCTGAGCTGCACGACGGTAGGCTATTGGTCAATATGAGAAACTATTGGGGACACGAAGGAGGTCAACCAGAAAACGCAAAACGACGTGCGACTGCGATCAGCGTCGATGGCGGTGCAAGTTGGCGTGACTTAGGATTCGACTCAACGCTGATCGAACCAATTTGTCAGGCCAGCTTGATCAAACATTCGGATGATGTGTTTCGTCAGGCACCGCTCTTGTTCAGCAACCCAGCTTCCAAAGAGACTCGCACCGGGATGACAGTAAGAATGAGCGACGACCAAGGAAAAACGTGGTCCGCTCTGAAAACGATTCACGCCGGACCATCGGCTTATTCATGTTTGACCGTTTTGCGGGACCGTTCCATCGGCTGCCTTTATGAAGCCGGCGACAAGCACAGCTATGAAACTGTTCGATTTGCACGGTTTACGATTCCGTGGCTGAAACAGTAGGTTCAATTGTTTCGCGCGACTCGTCGTGTTAAGAGGATGACTAGGAAGCTGTCGATGCGACTTGTCCGTCACTTGCGAACTCCGGTGCAACGAAGCGTCATGAGTCGCCTGTTGCATTGGCCGCTGGCTCTGTTGTTCCTTTACTCGGGTGCCGTCAAAATGTATCGGCTTCCTCAGTTCGCACGATCCGTGGGCGAATTTGGGATCGTCCTGGACGGTCTAGTAAAACCGACGGCGGCTATTGTTTGCGTGATCGAGCTAGGACTCGCGTTCGTTCTGTGGCAGCAGAGGCCGTGGGCGATGGCGGCGACAGCGACGCTCTTGGTCGGTTTTCTTGGAGTGCTTTTGTACGGTGTATCGATTGGGTTGGATATCGAGTGCGGTTGTTTCGGGTCCGGATACGAAATCAAGATCAAGCAACAACTTGGCATCGACATTTTCTTGCTCGTGTGGTGCTTGTGTGGCCACCGTTTGTTGACTAACAGAGAAGGAAGAAATGATGAATGACGTGATTGATGCGTATCGATCAATCTTGATTATTTGTGGCTTGGTTTGCATTGTCGGATGTGGAACGAATAAGTTTGAACAGGAAGTGACGATTGAAGAATCGAGCGTCAAATTCGCTCGAGAAACAGTCAACGGACAGTACCCGATTCTTACTACAATGGAAGTGAAGAAGCTACTTGACGATGGCACCGATTGCTTGCTGTTGGATGCCATGCCGGCGTCGTCCAGTTTTAATCTCGCTCACATCCCCGGGGCCGTGAACTTTGAGTTTCCCCAAGAACCGATGGATGCATGGACGGAAGAGTCGATGGCCGGACGCACTAAGGAAGCGTATCAGCAGCTGTTGGGCGATGATCTTGATCGTCTAATCGTCGTCTACTGCGGCTTCGTTAAGTGTGCTCGCAGTCACAACGCGGCAGTTTTCGCCCGAGAACTTGGCTATACAAACGTGCAGAGGTACGCAGGGGGAATTTACGCGTGGCGCGGTTCAGGATTGGCAGTTGAATCAAACTGACCATTTTGGCTGAGTAATCATCAGACCAGAAGATCGTGTCCTGATACGTGTCGATTGTTGCAGTCGAAAAACGAAAAGGACCGGGCTGATTCGGCGAGCACCCTCTCATATAAGTTTTGAAGTTGCGCAGTGTAGACACGTAGTCGCCTCGCGACTGAGGAATAGCGCAACTTCAAAACGTGTTAACGAGGTCTTTTTGTGTTGGCGAGTGTACGCCTTGCTTGGTTACCGATAGTGAGCCGACCAAAACCAAGTGCCGTCGTCGGCTTGAACGCGTGCTCGCGCGATTAATCGACTGTGAGGCAACTCGTTGAGGCAACAATGTCGAGGTTCCTTTGGGCTGCGAGAATACCCCGTTCCCGATTGCGTCGCGCCGGGACTAGAGCCGAGTGGATGCCCGTAACTTGCGCTTCGCACGACGGCCGAATTGTACCAGATCGATCCCTTCTTCGCCAAAATCGTTGCTTCGCGCAGCGCCCATTTGTAGGCCTCTGGATCACGAGCAACTTGGTAGTAACCATCGATTTCTTCGGACTCGCTGTCTGAGTGGACCTGATCGTCTTGGTCCTTAGCCACACTCGATCCGATCACGTAGCCGTCTGGCTTGGCGACGGTGCGTTGGTACGTCGTTCCATCGGCTCGACGTACGGTTTGGCGAACCAGAATTGCGTGGGCTGAACTACAGGTGAGACAGGCGAGCAGAACTACTACTAGCATTCGCATTGAAAGACTCCTTCAAAACCAAAGTTTGCATCACTAGATGTCGAACGTTTGTGCTTTGGCGCACGGTGAACAGCCTATCGACCAACCACGACCTGTCAAACGTGGATCAACCGCTTTTTATTGATTTATTGCGAGCAACGCGAATTCGCGGCCAAGTAAAGAAATAAATGAATCAACGAAAATGCGCAGGCAATTTTGAGGCCATCGTTGCTCAGCCCGCGTCACAGTCATATTCAAATAGAGGGCCGACGCTCACATGGTTGATTTGTGGATGGTTCATGAGCCATTCTTCGACAGCTTCGCGTTGATGTTCAGTCGTGCTGAACGTGTTCGAAGTGATGTAGCATTTCCACGTATTTTCACCGCCACCACCGCATTGGAGGTTGTGCCGCTCAATCATTTCGAGGAATTCGTCGCATACCGATTCCGATGCTGCAAACACGACTTCGAATCCAATCTCGCGGTATTCGCCGAGTCTCAGTTTCTTTCGCAGTCGCTTTTTCATTTAGATAGCGCACCCGAAAACTGATGACGTTGATTCTTGGCAGATTGAAGAAGTACGTTAAGCAGCGTGAAGGGCAGTGCGGTTTTCTCGCGCAACGAACGCCGCGTAGTCTTCTGGAGTGTCGATTCCGATTGCCGGTTCGTCTATTCGTCCGACTTTGATCGAGTGCCCAGTCGAGAGCACGCGAAGTTGCTCGAGATTTTCCAAGCGTTCCAGATTAGACCGTGGCAGCTCCGCAAGCTCAAGCAAGAACTCGCGCCGATACGCATACAAACCGATGTGTTGATAGAACTGTGGTTCGGGCGTGTCTAGAAGATCGTCGGCCCATTCTCGCACGTACGGAATCTGGCTTCGGCTGAAATAGAGAGCTTTGTCATGGTTGTCAAAAACAACTTTCACACAGGCTGGATCTTGCAGTTTTGATTTGTCGCGAATCGGCGTTGCCAACGTCGACATGACCGCCGACGGATCTTGTTCCAGCAGCTCTACTGCCAAGTCGATGGCTTGGGCCGAAATATCAGGTTCGTCGCCTTGTACGTTTACGAAGATGTCAATATTGGGCATCGACCGAGCAACTTCGGCGACTCGGTCCGTCCCGCTCGCTGCTTTCGGATCGGTCATGACGACGCTTCCACCGAACGACCAAACAGTCATCGCGATGTCGGCATGATCCGCCGCAACGCAGATTCCAGACGGCAGAGTCGCTCGGCGCGCCGATTCGTACGTATATTGAATCAGTGGCTTGCCAGTTTCGGCGAGCAATAGCTTCCGTGGCAAACGAGTTGACTGGAGTCGAGCCGGGATGACGATTTGGCTGACAGCGTGCTTCGACATGTTCGCTTCCTTGCGATCTAATGGCACAATCAAATGGTGCATTCACTCGGCAGCGTTCCGAACGCCAAACCAAAGTGAGCTGCAGTCGCATTTTTAGTAAGCACGTGACTCCCAAACAATCCGAATTCCAATACTCCGGCTAGCATTGCAAGCATGATCATAAGTGTGCGTCTCAAAATTCGGACAAAAACTCAATTGCACACTTTTGCCCGAACATTGGACGCGTTCCGCTGTCATCACCTGAACAGCGAAAAAAAACAGTGATAGACTGAATTAGATCAATGAACTCAAGACAACTAGAAAAACTCGGCGTTCCGAAGCACTGCGCAAAGCTCGCCATTACCGGCGTTCAGTCCGCGGTCAAAGCGGGTGAAATCGGAGGAAAGGAAGTCAAAGACCACATTCGAAAGATCGTGGAAACTCCCAATCTCTTCCTCGGCGACGCTCACTTTGGCCCTTTCGCGAAGGAACTGATCGATGACGCGACCGAAAACGATTACGAACCCATTACGTATCGCACATGGGGAAACGCCGGAATCGATAAAGGTTCGCATGACCAAATGAAGAACGCGTGCGAACTGCCGTGCGCCGTTGCAGCTGCGTTGATGCCGGACGCTCATATCGGCTATGGATTGCCGATCGGTGGCGTGTTGGCGACTGACAATGCGGTGATTCCGTATGCCGTGGGCGTGGACATCGCTTGCCGCATGAAGATGTCGATCATTGACATGCCAGCCAATACGTTGGATTCAAAGTTCGAGCAATTTCGTGAGTCGTTGGAAGGAGGAACTCTTTTTGGAGTCGGAAAGGGATTCAAGCCTCGTCAGAATCACGATGTCATGGACAAGGACTGGAACGTCTCTCGAGTAACGCGCGAAAATAAGGATAAGGCGTGGAAGCAACTTGGAACGTCTGGATCTGGAAACCACTTCGTCGAATTCGGCATTGTGACACTCGACGTGCGTGACGATGATCTTGGTCTAGACGCTGGAACTTATGTTGCGCTGCTTAGTCATAGTGGCAGCCGAGGGACCGGAGCCGCGGTTTGCAGCACGTACAGCGGAATTGCGCGACGAATGCTTCCGAAGCGGCACGAAGGTTTTGGTCGGCTCGCATGGCTGGACCTCGATTCGGACGAAGGTCAGGATTACTGGGCCGCGATGAACTTGATGGGTGACTACGCATCGGCGAACCACGCAGTTGTGCATCGAAACGTCTTGAAACTGCTTGGTGCTCACGCGATTGCGGGCGTGGAAAACCATCACAACTTTGCCTGGAAAGAAGTGCACAATGGACGTGAAGTCATCGTGCACCGAAAAGGCGCCACGCCTGCCAGCGAAGGCGAGCTTGGGGTCATCCCAGGTTCGATGCGCGATCCAGCGTTTATTGTTCGCGGCAAAGGCAATGCAGAAAGCTTGAACTCTGCGTCGCACGGCGCTGGGCGGCAGATGTCACGAACTCAAGGTAAGGCGACCTTCAATTTTCGCGCCGTTCAGAAGGACTTAGAAAAGAAGGGCATACACGTGTTGTCTGCAGGAGCCGATGAAGTACCTGGAGTTTACAAAAACATCCTCGACGTCATGCATGAACAACAGGATTTGATTCAGACCGTTGCTCGCTTCGATCCTCGAATCGTCAAAATGTGCGGCGACGGCA
>JAGQPC010000328.1 GCA_020426925.1 Planctomycetales bacterium
CGTTGTCTTCGCGGACTCCATTTCCATTTTTGTCGAGCCACTTCGTTCCGTGCAATGACGCTCCGGGGCCAACAAGTTTGTTTCCAAAGTTCAGGTCGGAAGCGATCTCTCCGCTTTCAACCGTCACGTGGTGTGCACCGGCCGTTCTGACCGCAATATCACTTAAAACAACATCGCTAGTTAACGTGATCGGTTGTTCGCCGAACGGCAAGCTTTCATGCAATGTTGTAACGACCGTGTATGCGCCTGGTTTCAAGCCAGCGACTGTGACGGTCGTTTCCACGTTGCTAATGACTTCGGGACACGCTTCGCCTTCAGCCTCGGCAGTCATGTCAACGATAATGTGATCGTCGACGACTGCGTACGAGATTTCCTGATCGTGGAATCGAGAGCAACCATCTGACCATACCGAACTATAAGTCAACGCCGCGGCCATTTCGCCTTGTTCCGATTCGACCCAATCAACTGCAGTCAAGTCGAACGAGATTGAGCCGCCTCGGTTGTCAACCTCTTGGCTGATCGAAGAGAGGAGTTCTGCGGTGGGCGAAGGAAAAGTCTGTTCGTAACCGCGTGGAATTACTTCGCGAACTGAGTAGGCGCCTGGTCGAACGTTGAACGAATAGAATCCACCTTCGTCGAAATCGGTAAATGGATCATCGTATCGAGTCTCTTGCCACGGTTCGTTTCGATCACGCTGCCCGTTGTTGTTCAAGTCTAGATAAACCGTGACGCCGCCCAAACTGGGCTCGTTGTTGTTCCATTGTCCATCGCCGTTAGAGTCAGACCATTTGCGTCCCTCAAGATTCGCGGTCCTCGGCTGATCGACCAAGCGGTTGCCAAAGTCCAAGCCTTCGATAACATCGCCAGGACGTAGTGCAACGAAATGGCCGCCAGGCTCACTGCCGCCGCCAAAGCTGTCGATCGTTACTTTGACAAAACCAAGTTCGTGACCCGATGCCGCGTCGATCGCGACCAGGGCAAACTCCTGAGTTTCTCCTGCGCCTACGAAGTGAACGTTGAATGTTGAAACGTCACCGCCACATCCGTTCGTTTGCACACCTGAAAGATTTTGCACTTCGACAGTAGGATCTTGCGGTACAAGATCGATCTCGACGGGGACGAAGCAGAACGGGTGAACGACGACATCAATCGGATGTACAAATTCTTCCCCAGGCCCGAGCATCAAATGCAATTCGGACGGACTAACTGTAGCGAACTCGTTTATGCCCGCATCGCCGTGGACTTCCTGGACAACGCCTCCTTCCATGCCTGGCAAAAAGATCAATGGATAGGTTTGGACGAACCCATCTGGAACGATTTCTCGAACGACGAACTCACCACCGCCCGGAACTTCCAATTGATAATGTCCGTCGTCTTGCGTGACAGTTGCGGGCTCTAAAGGATTTAGCAGACTGTCACCATTTAGGTCTGCGTAGATGGTTACTCCACCCAGACCAGATTCGCCGCGATCGAACGCACCGTTGGCGTTAGTGTCTTCCCATTTAAAACCTTGGATAATGGCTGGAGGCTCGTCGGCAAGAACGCCGTCGGCGGCAAGCAAGTGCCGATCCTCAAGGCTTTCTACCAGCACCTTGCGTCGACATTGATGGGACATGCACGGTGAGGACATTGCTGGAGTGAATCGAGTGTTTCGTGCCATTCTTTTTGTTCCTTGGATGCGAACGAAAAATGTCCGTGAGATCGGATTGCACCGAGATCGAAGAGTTGCAGCCAGCGATATCAATGTCGCACAGGGCTAGCGTTTTGATGTCAACTTCTCTTGAGGACTAAGCTACGTCGCTGAGCCTCTCATTATAAGTTAACGGTCAGTGCATTTCAGAATTTTGGAGTCGCTGAAACTCCTGCGATTTTGCGTGAAATGTCGCGAAAATCGCCGTGCATGCAACAACCGCCGAAGCCTCGCTGCCGACCCTTGCCCGAGACTTCGACGGGATACGCTGATCCGTTAGATGCAAGACACACGTGGACCTAATTGAGATCCTCGCCTCCTTGATAGGTAATCATCTTCTTCACGCGGTCCTTGCTGATGTCATTCGAAAGGAAAACAACCGATCCATCGCCTCGAGCGATAACGTTGCCCTCTGGATTTGGACCTGACAAGTCAGGCAGAGCTTTCGCCGGATCGAATGGGATATCGTCCGGCTTCGTCCAAGGGATGTCTCGATTGGTGGCAATGACAAACAGCGTGTTCGATGTTCCATCCGCGATCTCAGCTACCTTTCGTGCGACCGTCCCATCAAATGGGGCTTCCTTTCCCGTGAAGACGAAAAAGTCGCTGTTCGTTGAAGTCTTCGGCGAAAAGGCACTCCGATAGACAGGTGGAATTTCCGCGATCAGCTTCTTGTTGTGATCGCTGTCCCATGGCTCGTCGAGCTTGTAACGTTCATAGAGTTCGTTTTGCTCAAGGTATGGCAAGATCGCGACTCGCCAACTGTGTACGGTTTTACCGTCAGGGCCAACGACCTGTGCAGCCGGAAAATGCCCGTTTGTAGATTCGTAGTTGTACATAGCCAAGATGATGTGCTTGGCGGCGTTGATGTCCTGAGCTCTCCGGGCGGCGGCTCGAGCCGCAACCGCAGAGGGCAAAGCTGACTTGGCTAATTGAGCTACTGAGTTTTCGTTAGCAACCAGCCTGGCATGAACTTGATCGTCGACTGCTGTGACATTGACGTTTGCCAGAAGCGTATGCCCAAGCTTAATCAATGGAGTAACCGCTGCACGCTGATTGGCACCACGCTTGTCCATCATCGCCTCAAATCCCGCTAGCGAATTCTTACCCAGCGTAATAAGCGACTTAACAGTTTCGAGCGAGCCATCGGCTGCCTCAGCGTCGTCGGAAGCCAGATCGAGTTCGAGCGTAAGCCCATCAGTCACCGAGACAGCCGCATTCAAGTGTTTCGATTTCGACCACACGGGGCCTAGCATTCTTAGGATAGCGCCTAGTTCTGCAGCTTGATGTTCTTGACCCTCGACGGAGCGTCGAATACCCGCAACATTAATGCAAGCAGCCGCGGTCTTGTCACTTCCCTTCGCCCATCCGCTCGTCCACGGTTCTTTTTCCGCTGTGCGACTCGTTAATGCACGAGCAAGTCCGCCTTCAGAATTTGACAACAGGACTGTATTGGCGTCCAACTTCGTTGCATGCTGGAAGAACAGCTTACCAACTTGCCGACCCGCGATCGGATTTGAGTTGGGCTCAAACTTACTCAACACTGATTTTGCATCGTGAAAGCGGATCATCATAGCGTCGCCATCAGGCGACGTTTGCCTGAGTGGGTCGGTACTGAAAAACACTAGTCGAATGAAGTCAACGTTCCTAAAATCGATTGTTTCACCACCAGCGGATGTATCCTGCGTCAGCATATTAGCGATTTCTGACAGATTGGAATTACTCATCAGCTCGCTGGGCCGTACGGCGATGACAGCGAACGCATCACTCGGCACGAACTCCAGTGTGATGCTCGAACGTTTACGAGCCTGCGTGCTCACTGCCTGTTCCGCTGCAACAACGGGTGTCGCAAGCGGGATGAGTGCAGGCTGACGCCAACCGACAACTGCCAGTCCCGCAACAAGCAAGAATCCAACTACAACCGGTCGGAGCTGTTGCCCGCGATTTGACTGTTTTCGTTTACTTCGCAACATTTCGATTCTCCTCAAGAAACTTCTGCGGGTCGGCAGAAAAGCTTGAGCACTCCAGCTGAGTCGTGTTTGTTCCTGACGCAACGCGAGCCCAGCGAGTGACGTTAAATATGCAGTAGGTCCACCGGTTAACTCGGCTGCAACGGCGTCGGCTGCAAGCTCTTGTTCCAGACGCAACCGTCCAGCGAGCCAATGGGACAATGGGTGAAAGAACTGAATCGCGACAAACACCTGAGCGAAAACCCAGCTCATGAAGTCCTGATGGTGGATGTGAGCAAGTTCATGGGCCAAAACAGACCGTAGATCTTGAACGGTCCAATCTTGCCATGTCCGAGGTAGCAATATGACTGGACAAAACGAGCCAATTGTCGCTGCCGTTTCCAAGCCGCTGTGAACTCGCAGCTCAATACGCCGACGATATCCAAGTTTCGCCTGAAGGACGTCTAGAATTTCTGTCGCCTCTGAGTCATCAAGCAGTTCACTGCTTCGCTTGTAGCGTCGTGCGACAACAAGTCCAAGCACTAGGCGCGAAACTCCTAGGCATACCGCCGCAAGAGACAAATTCCCAAACATGCCGTACCAGCGGAGCTGCCAGCGCGTTTGCGAGTTTTTTGCAGCCGTGGTCGTGGCGAGCGAATTGTCAACATTGGCTCGCTCCAATTCGGCCAACCAGGCTTCTCGCAAGATCGCAACGAAATCAGTTGCTGAATGATCCACTGGATGGACACTTTCGAGCATGTTTCCGTCTTGCGAATCAGGAGAACGCGCGCCACTCGGAGCCCGATCAACGATGTTTGCGAATAGCGAAGTCCAAGCAGGAACTGGCGCGAATGTCAGAATTACCGTCGCCGCCATTAGTGACAAGCCGCAGAACAGTGCCGATGCGGCGAGTCTTGCACTCAACCTCCGAGTTAACAAATACAACACTGACGTAACGGTGCCAAGCAGCGTAATCTGCAACGTCGCCCAGAGTATTGAAAGTCCTATCGAATTCATCTTTTGTCGCGCTCCGCTAAGATTTCCTGCAACGTTTCTCGCTCTTTTTTTGTGAGCTTCCCGTGATCAAACAGACGCAGGAGTAGTTGTTCGCGAGCGCCACCAAACAGACGGTCGACAACGTCACCCAGGATATTGCGTGACACGTCTTCGAATGACTTAGCCGGACGATACTGAAACGGTCGCTCTTCGTTTGTTTGCTCGACGAATCCTTTTTCGTGCAGGATTTTCACAAGTGTTGCGACGGTCGTGTACGCAAGCTCGCGACCGGATTTCGCCAGTTCGTCGCGAATGTCAGCAATTGTCGCCTCGGACAGATTCCAAAGCGCGTGCATAACTTCGAGCTCACGCTCGGTGAGTTCTTTGCTTTTGGGTCTCGCCATCCCGACCTCCTCAAACGGATCCACGCCGCCTGACTTTGGTTTATTAGTTTTGGTTTTATAGTAGCAGTCTCCGGGCAGAGTTCAATAGCAAAAATTGACATATTTCAATTGGGCGGATCTTGCAAAAGGCGCACCAGGATCAGAGCCAAGACGATTCATGCCAAGCGATTTTGAAAGATCTCCGCAGCTTGGTTGCATCAGGACTCGCGGCCACACTAAGTTATGGGGTCATCTGAAATATTCCACGTGCGAGGTTCTTACTGTGAAGCCATACGTTCTTGTCATGCTGTGTGCGTTTTGCCATTTCATAGGTTCAGCAGCGACAGCTGATGATGCGACCTCACAACAACGTCGACCTAACGTGCTATTCATTTTGACGGACGACCAACGCTACGACGCGCTCAGTTGTATGGGCCATCCTCACTTGAAAACACCGAATATAGATCGACTCGCCAACGAGGGACTGTTGTTCCGCAACCATTTCTGCACGACGAGTCTGTGTTCGCCTAGCAGAGCGTCGATTCTAAGTGGACTCTATGCACACACGCACGGGGTTTCAAACAACTTCACGGAATACCCAGAGGGTATGGTCAGCTTTCCCATGCGGCTTCGCGAATCGGGCTACGAAACGGCTTACGTAGGTAAGTGGCACATGGGCGAGGAGAACGATGACCCTCGGCCAGGTTTCGACTATTTCGTCACGCACAAAGGCCAAGGTAAATACTTCGACACAGAATTCAATTTCAATGGCAAGGGAAGACGCGTCGTAGAAGGTTACTACACAACTGTTGTAACCGACATGGCGATCAACTGGATCAAGCAGCGCGATGGTGACAAGCCTTGGGCGTTGATGCTGGGACATAAGGCTCCGCATAGTTTCTATTTGCCCGAGGAAAAATACCAACACACGTTCGACGACGTGAGCATCCCGTACCCAAAAAGTGCGTTCAATTTGAAAGACAAGCCGGCCTGGTTCAAAAAACGACTTGATACTTGGCACGGAATCTATGGGCCTCTGTTCGATTGGCGAAAGAAATTTCCCGACAAGAGCCCTGAAGCAGTCCGTGATTTCGAGCGCATGGTTCGAGCCTACTGGGGAACGATTCTTTCCGTCGATGACAGTGTTGGCCGACTGTACGAATTCCTCGCACAACAAGGCGAACTCGACAACACGCTGATCATTTTCACGTCCGACAACGGGTTGCTTGAAGGCGAACATGGGATGGTCGACAAGCGAACCGGCCACGAACCATCAATTCGAATCCCCCTTGTTGCTCGTTATCCCGGTTTGACTCCAGCATCGAATCCGAAAGTCATCAACGAAATCACAGCCACGATCGATTTCGCTCCATCGATTTTGGACGTTTGCGGTGCAAAACCATTAGAAAAAGTTCACGGCAGTAGCTGGAAACGGCTTGCCCAAGGCGACGCCAGCCGGTGGAGAACGAGCTTCTATTACGAATACAATTACGAACACCAATTCCCGTACACGCCAAACGTGCGAGGACTTCGAACCGATCGATGGAAATACATCCGTTACCCGCACGGCGACAGCACTCCCGACCGGCATCTGGCCGAGCTGTACGATTTAAGCGTCGATCCAGGAGAAAACAAAAACCTGATTCGTGATGCAAAGTATGCAGACACGATCAAAGAACTGCGAGTTGAATTAGACCGACTGATCGCGGTGCACGGTGACGGCAAGCCTGACAAGATGCCACTGGATCAGGGAATTCAATCTGGACTTCCGGACAAAGCGATTCGTTAGAATTGCGGTCGCAACCGACTGCGTAGCGAATCAAAGAGTTGCGAAAAGGATCTGATCATCGTTTGGGGAAACGTCGAGACTTCCTGTGCCATCAGGACTTCCGCCCAGGCGATACATCGTTGCTTGCGTTGGAGCACGCGCCAAGAAGTTGGTAGTGGTCGACATTTCATCAAACGGCTCATCTTCGATCGAACGCGACGACTCCTCGATAAAGACAATAAAGGCAAGATCACGGGGAGCGATTCCGATGGCAAGCGATTCAAGGCGACAGCTCTCACCGCCCGCAAGAAGGACACATTCACGTGGACGGTTACCCGTGACGGCGAAGCCACGCAGTACAACTTCCGGCGCAAGCAGTAAGGCTGTTTGTACTTTCGCGAATGATGCACGTGGGAACGGGCCGTTTCTTTTTTCGCTGTTGTCGCAGGCTCTCCCGATTGGTCGCCCAGGCGACTTTGCCGCAATCTGCCGAGGTTGACGTGGCCTCTGTTTCGGAGAGATTTGGCTGAGGTTCAGCGGTCTCAGCGGAACCGTCACACCGCCGGTGCGTTTGGGTGCCACTAGGTGCCACTGCTGGCTGGCCCTGCCACCCAGCCGTCTACTGGTGTCACCGTTCCATCGCTCCCTTGCCCGCGAGAATCTTGTCTCGGAATTTCTCGATGCGCGAAACCCGCGTTTCGGCCTTCTTTGCTGAGTTCAGGTTGATCACATAGCTCCTTTGGCGTCCAGGCGTTAGGCCGTAAAAGGATTCAGCAAGTTCGGGATCAGATTCCAATGCCTCCAACAATTCGTCGGGAAGTTGAACGTCCCTTTCTTGCTTCGGCGGCTTGATGCCCGCCTCGGCATACCCAATTGCCTCAACCAAGTAGGACTCAATGACCGGCTTCAACTTTGCTACTTGGTTGTTCGCCGTAAAGCGAATCATGTCGGGGTGCTGAGTATTCGGTCCCTGCTTTTCCAGTACGCCATCGGGGTCCTTCATCAGTGCAGCATTGAAGAAGCTGAGTCGGAAGTCATCTCGAAGTGCGCCAATAATGACGATGTTGCGATCGGCGTGCATGTAACATGGATCCCTATTTGACGGTCAGAGCCGCCCCGAGGCATATTTGGCGGAGTTTAGCGAGACCACCGCTCCATTGCCGAGTTGAACAGTCTGAAGTCGCAAACCGTTCGCAACGACCGCAACCGTTCACGAAGTATTCTTCAACGTCTGTAATCATGATCGTGCGATTTGGTCGAAGCAACGGAACGCTGGCGATTACGCAGTCGCCGCGAAAAAACTATGATTTCAAAACCCGCNNTCGGCGGCTCCCGTTCACCGCATCGCCGATGAACGCAGTCACTCGGTCGAGCATATCTCGGTATTGACCACTCGCCATTGACTTCTTCCTCAACGTCCACGTATTCGTCGTCATCATCGAGTACCGACGGAGCATTGAAGGCGACAGTAAGTATAGCTAATCTCGCAATCCGGATCGGCGTAGACGCGGAGGTAGAAAGGGACGCATTGCGCCACACCGATCTTCGATGCATCAGCTATGTATTCATTGGAGACCAACTCCTCAGCAACAACCTTGCCAGGCGTTGATGTCTAGCGGCCCATTCGTCCGACACCATTTGCGCCACCTCCGTCAATCGGCCAAGATCGACCGACTCTTCGCTGACGTCAATAGTGACATCAACCTTTGCGTTGCCCAACTTGTGTTTGCAAGTGTGGCAACATGAGTCAGCATCGTATTTCAGTTTTGCGAGCTTTGTCATTGCTGGAATGTACGCCGTGGGTAGGGTCACCTGTGCTGGCGAACAACGAAGATCACGGAGCGGCCGTGATCGACATTGACTTCAAAATCGACTTGCCACCGCCGCTCCCGTGCATGCGATGGTTCGCCATCCATTAACGCTGCCAGTTGAGTTTACCATCAACAACACGGCACAGTTCACGGGCAGATTGGTCAGCGCCCGACATAATCGAAATGCGAAACGTGCGGCCATCAACGGCCGACTTGAATTCGGTGCATTCGGCAATCAGTTTATCAAAGATAGACTGCGCGTACCTTGCAAGTTCAGTGGCGGCCGCTTCGTCCAAGTCCGGTGTGTCAGCAACAATACCACATGCGATTTCGTTGTTGGGGCGAAAACCAAACGCAATGCCATCATACATCAGCGAAGCGCCATTTTGAAAACGCTCGATGGCATTGTGGTACGCATCGCCTCTTGAATTGAGGAGCCGCGAATCAAGGATGACATAGTCTTCTGGTTTCACGCCAGCAAGTGAGGGCAAGACGTATGACCCGAGAGAAGCAGCCCCGGCCAACGCAAACCCCGCCCAACCAACCGTCGTCGTGACAACGCCAAACCAGCTCAACGCGATGAGAATCGTTCCGATCCACCACGCTGGCCAGTACGCCTTGTAAAACCAGGCGTACCACATTGGCGACGCGTTTATCTCGCGTGATGATGCGTTTGGAGATTGACGTTGATAAGGGGACATTGTACT
>JAGQPC010000329.1 GCA_020426925.1 Planctomycetales bacterium
CGCTCTTCAGATGTACCACGCGTACGCGGAAGAACAATTGGCTGCAGCGTGCGGTTACGAATCGACGGCGTCGGAGATTCTTGTTGGGCTCGCGAAGCTTCAGCCTCTGCTGGTTTCGCAAGACTCTGAAGTCTCGTCATTGGCGCTGCCTCGTTCTATGTCGTTGTTCCAAACGGCGTTGCTGGTGGATTCGAAAAACTATCTGGCTGCGAATGAGTTGGGTGTCTTGTTCGCAAAGTACGGACAGTTGAGTGATGCTCGCGACATTTTCACACATTGTGTTGAGATCGATCCGACACAAGCGGTCGCCTGGAAGAACCTCGCATCGGTCCATGACAAGCTCGGTGAAAAGCACCTTGCCCAAGCGGCGATGGACGAATTCCAGATGGCATCGAATCGGCAGCAGTCCGCCAACGCGAACCCTCCAGTCGTTTGGGTCGACCCTTCAACGTTTTCAGCCAACCAAACTGTCGCGGTTCACGCTCAAACGACTCCACCGCAACAAAACGTTCCGTCTCAGCATTCGTTTGCTGCGCAACCCAACGAGCAAGCCCGCCTAGGCAACGACCCAACCAGCGCTTTTGCAATTCACCAAGACCAACCGCCGCATCGTGGCTGGACTAGTCGAATCACTTCGCTTTTTAAGTCGAAACCGCAGCCTGTCGATCGATAGCAAAAAACACTGCCCGCACAAAGCAAAGTTAATCTGAGCACAACATAATGCACTGCCAAATCATGCACTGCCGAGAACTCATTAGAACGCTGTATGTCGCCGTCACCGCGATCTGCGTAACAGGCGGCGTGTGGAGTTTCGCTCGACCGACGCAACACGATGCGTCCACGACCGGTGATGCCGCAGTTTCCGCGACTGCCATCGCGGCGCTTCCGGTTGCTTCGCACAGTGTCGCCAAGGCAGATACGACAGCCCCAGAATATCGATCGGAACCTTTGCGCGCTGGCATCGAAGTGGAGATGCTAACTCTCGACGAATGGAACGCAAATACGATCGAGCTATGCCAATACGCGACTGCGTGCGAACCGTGCCGCAATTGCCCGATCACTGGTGTCGACTGCTTAGACCAGCAATGTGGTCGAGAACTCACTTGGGGTGATCGCAGACCGTTGCCGTGGCAAGTCTTCGCGCACGGAGACTATGTCGGCCCGGCTCGCACGTCTCATGTGCCGAAGTACCGGCTTCGAGTCAACGATCAAGTTTCCTTCGTTTTTCGCCTGACGCGAGAACAATCTGCGCAGCCATATAAGTTGAACGTCGGTGACACAATCAAGATCGAACTGGCTAACGACAAAGACGTAGCGCGGGAATTGATCATTCAGCCAGACGGCACGATTAGCTTGCCCTACGCGGGTCAAGTTCACGCTGCCGGCCAAACGGTCGCGGAGTTGAAAGCCATCCTAGAAGAAGCCTTCAAGCCTTTGTATCCAGAGCCAGATTTGACCGTCACGCCGTTGCTCGTCGACACGATTCTCCAAGACATCCGCAACACGGTAGACAATCGATCGGGTCTAGGAGGACAATCGTTTCCCACGACAGTGTCACCAGACGGATCGATCCAACTTCCTGCAATCGGTACAGTTTTCACGCAAGGGCTAACTCTTGAAGAACTTCAGTACGAAATCGAAGAACGCTATCGAGCGATCACGCCAGGACTGGAAGTGACGCCCGTTTTGAGGCAGCGAGCACCTCGTTTTGTCTTCGTGATGGGCGAAGTCGGAATTCCAGGCCGTTATGAGCTGACCGGGCCGACAAGTGCGATGCAGGCGATCGCTCTTGCACAAGGCTGGAAACAAGGTGGTAACCTGCGGCAAATTGTCGTCTTTCGGCGAACGGACGATTGGCGGCTAATCGCAACTCGGCTTGATCTTCGCGGAGCCCTGTACGGAAAACGACCTGTGCCGTCCGATGAGGTCTGGCTCCGCGATGCAGACATTGTGCTCGTACCCAAAACGCCGCTGCAGCGAACTGATGAGCTGGTCAATATGGTTTTCACGCAGGGAGTCAACCCGATGCTCTCGCTGGCTACTGGTCTGTCACTGCTGGAACCATCATTCTTTTAAGGCAAATCCCTTGGTTTTGCATCGACCTGCGAGCTGACCGATGGATTGATTTCAGCACGCAGGGGGCAGGGCAGGCAGGCTTCGTTTTGCTAAAATCTGGGCGAGTGAAGTACATCAACGCGAATTCGTCCAGCATCTACCGGAAAAATGCCCAACGTCGAACTGAGGTCGTATAGACGAGTCGCAATCGTCGGCGTCGGGCTGATCGGTGGGTCGATTGGCTTGGGTCTTCTGTCGCGCAAAATCGCCTGCTCGGTCGTCGGCATAGGCCGAAGCCCAGATCGGCTGAAAATGGCGGTCGACGTCGGAGCCATCACCGAATTCTCGACCGACATTGATGCCGTCTCCGACGCAGATATCGTCGTCATCTGCACTCCGGTCAATTCGATTGCGGACTTTGTCGTTTCCGTGGCGAAACTTGCGCCGGAACATGTGCTCATTACAGATGGTGGAAGTACGAAACGCACGATCGTCGAGGACGTTGAATCTCGATTGGCGGAACGCAACGTCTTCGTCGGCAGTCATCCGATGGCTGGCAGTGAAAAAACCGGCGTCGAATTTGCCGAATCTGATCTTTATGAAAATCGGGACGTCATCCTTACCCCGACGGCACAAACAGACGTTAGCCGAGTGGACCAGTGCCGCCGGTTCTGGGAATCTCTCGGCGCTAACGTTCGAACGATGTCACCAGGCGAACATGATGACGTCGTGTCGTCAATCAGTCACGCACCTCATGTTGTGGCGGCGATCCTGTCGGCGAGCACACCTGACTCGCATCTTTCGTTGGCTTCAACTGGTTGGTGCGATACTACTCGAATCGCCGCCGGCGACGTTATGATGTGGGAACAAATCGTTCAGCAGAACAAGTCGTCGGTGCAAAAATCTCTGCAACATTTTCAGGCTGTGCTGCAACAATTTACCGATGCACTCGCGTCTGATGATTTCGAGTCGGTTCGCAAACTATTGGCAAAAGGAAAGAGCAAGAGAGATGCTGTGGCAAGTTGATATTTATCCCAAGGAAGTGGACCGCGAAGCCCAACGCATCGCCGACGAGGCAGCCGAACTGGGCATCTGCGACGGACTGAAGATCCACGCCGCGCACGGTTATCTCGTTGAAGGCAACATCGACAACGATCGCGCCACGGCACTTGCGACCCAGCTTTTGGCAGACACGGTTGTCGAACGCACACTCGTCGCGCAGGTCGGCGATGCGTCGCTTTCGCAAAGTCCGAACGGAACCGCGAACCTGGTTTACGTCTTGCCGAAACCTGGCGTCATGGATCCCGTCGCACAAAGTGCTCAGTCGGCGATGCAAGATTACGGTTGCGAGATCGACGCAGTCCGTACGTTTCACAAGTACTGGTTGGGCGATCTGAACGATCAGCAATTGAAGTTGATTTGTGGCAAGATCCTGGCCAACGATTCCGTTGACCAAGTCGTAGTTGGTCCGCTTGAATTGGACCGACTGCAGTTCGGGTCCAGCTACGCTCTGAACATCAAAACGGTTCCAATCCGCGAACTTGACGATCCGCAATTAGAGCAGCTGAGCAAAACCGGCCAGCTCTATCTGACGCTCGTCGAGATGCAGACGATCCAGAAGTTCTTTCAGGACTTGGGACGAGATCCGACGGACATTGAACTCGAATCCCTAGCGCAAACGTGGAGCGAACACTGCAGCCACAAGACGCTCGCCGGGCGAATTGCCTACACGGACGAAAACGGTTCTCGGCAATTCAACAACATGCTGAAGGAAACGATTTTTGCCGCGACTCAGCAAATCCGCAAAGAGCTAGGAGATAATGACTGGTGCGTCGGAGTCTTTGAAGACAACGCCGGCATCGTGCGGTTTGACGATGACTATAACGTCGTGTTCAAAGTGGAAACGCATAATCACCCTTCGGCACTGGAACAGTACGGCGGAGCAAACACGGGAATCGGGGGCGTCATTCGAGACCCAATGGGTACGGGCTTAGGAGCAAAGCCAGTTTGCAACACGGACGTGTTTTGCTTCGCTCCGCCTGAAACGTCTCTCGAAGATCTACCGCCCGGTGTCTTGCATCCTCGACGAGTCATGAAAGGCGTCGTCAGTGGCGTCCGCGACTACGGCAATCGAATGGGAATCCCGACGGTCAACGGCGCGATTTACTTTGACGAACGATATCTCGGCAATCCGCTCGTCTATTGCGGCAACGTCGGCCTGATCCCCAAAGACAAATCGTTCAAGAAAGTCCAGGAAGGTGACTTCATTGTTTCGATTGGAGGTCGAACAGGCCGCGATGGGATCCATGGCGCGACATTCAGTTCTGCGGAATTGACGAGTGACAGTGAGCACCTGTCCGGCGGAGCGGTCCAAATCGGGAACGCCATCACCGAAAAGATGGTTATGGACGTGTTGCTTGCTGCTCGCGATCGAGACCTGTTCACTGCCGTCACCGATTGCGGGGCGGGCGGGTTCTCGAGCGCTGTCGGCGAGATGGGCGAAAAAATCGGAGCCGAAGTGTGGCTCGACAAAGCGCCAGTGAAGTACGAAGGGCTTTCTTACACCGAAGTGTGGATCTCCGAAGCACAAGAGCGAATGGTGTTCTCCGTTCCAGAATCCAAATGGCCCGATTTCGAAACGCTGTGTCGTTCGGAAGGAGTCGAAGCGACAATCATCGGACGCTTCGTCGGCAGCGGCCGTCTGCAATTGAAATATGACGGCGAAGTCGTCGGCGATCTGCCAATGGAGTTTCTCCACGATGGTCGACCGCCTGTTATCCGCGAAGCAACGTACGACTCCGTCGAGACAACATCGCTCGAAGCACCTGCTCGATCGGCCGAAGAAAACAAAACCGATTTACTATCGATTCTCGCGAGCCTGAACGTCGCCAGCAAAGAGTGGGTGATTCGCCAATACGATCACGAAGTCCAAGGCGGCAGCGTCATCAAGCCGTTGGTCGGCATTGAAAATGATGGTCCAAGTGACGCGGCAGTTGTTCGGCCAGTGCTGTCTTCTCGACAAGGCGTCGTCATCGCCTGTGGCATGAACCCGAGGTTCGGAGACTTCGACACGTATCACATGGCGGCTAGTGCGATCGATGAAGCAATTCGAAACTGCGTCGCTGTCGGAGCGGACCCGACGCGAATCGCCATTCTCGACAACTTCTGCTGGGGATATACCGATCGACCGGAAACGCTTGGATCTTTGGTGCGGGCGGCATTGGCTTGCCACGACGTTGCCGTTGCGTTGAAGACTCCGTTTATCAGTGGCAAAGACAGTCTCAACAACGAGTTCAGCTACGACGACGAAAATGGACGCCATACGATTTCGATTCCGCCGTCGCTGCTAATCAGCGCGATGGGACAAGTTTCGGACGTTGCGAAATGTGTGACCATGGACCTCAAACAAACTGGCAATCGCCTGTACCAAATCGGTGCTACGAAAGACGAATTTGGTGGATCTCACTATTCGCTCGTCAACAATTTGACCGGCGGAAACGTTCCGACTCTCGATTTAGAAGTGGCGAAAAAGACATACTCTGCAGTACACGCCGCGATCGTCAAAGGCTTCGTGCGAAGTTGCCATGACCTGAGCGAAGGGGGCCTTGCTGTCGCTCTTGCGGAAATGGCATTCGCCGGAAACTTGGGAATCGAAGTTTCTCTGGATCAACTTGACGTTAGCAGCATCGATGCCGCTAACCAGCAAACGGCTTTGTTATTCGCTGAATCGAATTCTCGATTTATCGTCGAAGTTCCAGAAAAGCACGCCGACGCATTTGAAAATCAAATGACTGGAGTGCCATGTCAGCTGATCGGGTCCGTGACAGACTCAAACGAAATGATTGTTAAGTACTCTGGCGAAACCCTATTGGCTGCATCGCTCAGCATTCTGAAAGAAGCCTGGCAATCGCCACTCGCTTGGTAACGCAAGTCGCCAAACTTACGTTACCAATCTCGCAAGGACACACAAATTCAATTCAAGCATCGAACAACAACAATGGCTCAACCAAAAGTTCTAGTACTACGTGCTCCCGGAACGAACTGCGATGAAGAAACGGCATTCGCGTTCAAACAGGCTGGAGCGGCGCCGACTTCGATTCATATCAACCGACTGCTGGAAAGCCCGTCGCTGGCGTATGATTTCCAAATACTCTGCTTCCCTGGCGGGTTTAGCTACGGCGACGACATCTCGGCCGGGCGGATTCTCGCCAGCCAGTTCCGCAATCATCTTGTTGACGTGATGCAGGACTTTCGAGAGGCCGGGAAACTTATCCTGGGCATTTGCAATGGCTTTCAAATTCTCATGAAATCGGGACTGCTCATCCCCGATTCCAGTGACGGGATTGACGCGACACTAACGTGGAACGAATCGGGAATGTACACCGACCGTTGGGTTCATCTGCAAACAGACTCGACAACGAACTGCGTTTTTCTGAACGATATCAAACAGCTTTATCTGCCAATCGCTCACGCCGAAGGACGCTTCGCCACTCGTTCCAACGACGTCGCGGAAAAGCTCGCTGCGGCTGGTCAGCTCTCGCTGCGCTATACAGATCCGTCTTTGAACGGCCGCTGTTTCGGAGAGCAAATACCTTTTCCGGCCAACCCAAACGGTTCGCAACTTAACGTTGCCGGCGTTTGCGACGAATCGGGCCGAGTGTTCGGATTGATGCCGCACCCGGAGCGTTTCATCGATCCGACGCATCATCCTCATTGGACGCGACTCGAACCTCGCGAGCACGGTGACGGATTTGCGATCTTTCAAAACGCAGTACGATTTTTCAGCTGATGCGCTCCGACTTCTGCCACACACGCGTTTGATGCGCTCGGGAACTGTGATTTCCCGACCTATTCGATCAGCCGACGCCCTAATTCGTGATTTCCAAATATCTGTGTAACAGAAATCTCCTAGCTTCGCTTGGCTGCTTAGAAGCGACCAGAATCGTCTGGCGCCAGCAAGCAAAATCTTTCGCTAGGAGACCCTTCCATGAATCGTTTTTCACTCAAGAAAACTGTACTCGTCGCTTTAGTCGCGATTGGCGGACTGACATCTGTAGGAATCAGTAACGCTGACGCAGGCTGGTACGGTCGACGGTGCTACACGCCGAGCTACTCTTACTGCAACAGCTATTCGTACTATTCGCCAACGTACGTGCGAACGTATTCGCCGTTGACATACGATTGCTCGACCAGCTGGTCGCCGTGTGTATCGTGGAACGCACCTCAGTACTACGCACCAGTAACGATCAGCAGCAACTATTACGGCGGTGGATACTCTTGCAGTCCGGCGCTTTACGGATTCGGCGGGTACGGCTATGGCAGCTACTCAACGCCGATTTCCTACGGGCAATGCGGTTGGTAATCCTCCACAAGTCAACAAAACAGCCGGACATCGCACCGGCTGTTTTTGTTTTCATGCAGACGTATTTACATCTGCAAACAGATGCTCCCGTGCGGCTGCATTCCAAAACCGCCGTGCTAGAGCAACTCCTCGATCGGTGTTGGATCATCAAGCACCGACGTGGGACGACCGGCGTGATCGATGATTTGCAACTTTGGATTGATCCCCAGGCAGCGATAAATCGTTGCGTGAAGGTGCTCCGGTCGAACTGGTCGCGACATCGGTTCCTCGCCCAAACGATTCGTCGACCCGATAACTTGCCCGCCCTTGATGCCGCCGCCTCCGATCAAGCACGACATCGCGTTGCCCCAGTGGTCACGTCCGGGAGTTCCTTGACTGAGCGGTGGCCCGCCATTGCCGCCATCGTTCATTCTTGGTGTGCGACTGAATTCGCCACACACGATAACCATGGTCGAGTCAAGAATCCCACGCTCGTCGAGATCCATGAAGAGAGCCGAAACAAGTTGATCGACTTTCGGCAAGTAGTTCTCCATGCCAGCACGCAAGTCCCAATGATGGTCCCAGCCGCCCAGGTGAACCGTGACAAATGACGAACCTGCTTCGACCAGGCGACGTGCCAGTAATGCGCTTTGTCCCCAAGTGTGGCGCCCATACCGATCACGAATCTCGTCTGGCTCCAGGCTTAGGTCAAACGCCGTTCGAGATTTCTCGCCGGTCGCAAAATTGACGGCCTGTTTTTCAAAGCGACCAAGCGAGTCAAACACACCACTGGCATCGACCGCCCGCGGCAATTGATCGAGCGCCGTGTGCAAACTCTTGCGGTCGCGCAATCGACCAACGGTCATGCCGGGAAGCATCTCAAGGTTGTTGACTTTGAAGTTTGCGTTATTGGGATCACCTTCAGTTTGGAACGGATCGAACTGGGCTCCAAGCCAATTGCCGCCGAAGTAACCGGGCCGCAATCCGATACTGCTGGCGACCGGCACGCTGGCGTAGTGCGGGACCTCTGTATCGATGTGTTCTCGTTGGCGAGCAACAATGGAACCGATCGACGGGAAACGTCCGGTGGTGTTTGCGCCGCTGACGCCCATGTCCTTCGTCGTGAGCATCCTATGCCCACCGGCAAAATGGTCGCCAGTATCATGGTGCAACGATCGAATGATAGAAAACTTGTCAGCGATCTTCGCATGCTGTGGAAATAGCTCCGTGATCTCGATCCCCGGAACGTTGGTTCGAATGGGCGACCACAGACCGCGATATTCAGCCGGCGCCTCCGGCTTCATGTCGTACATATCCATGTGGCCTGGACCGCCGTCGAGCCAAACTAGGATCGCAGAATTGCCCGAACGAGAATTACTGGCGTCGGAAGAAGCTTCACGTGCTTGAAGAATCTGTGGCAAGCCGACAGACGCCATCCCGGCGATTCCCATTTGCACGAAACTACGACGATTAATCCCGTCACAATAACGACCAGCTCCACCAGCATCGATGCGCAACATCGCACTCCCTCCGAACCGAGTTAAGAGCTTCACCACAAGCAACGCTTGCACGGCTTGGTTATAGCTGTGTTCAAAGCGCGATTCAACGGAATTGCTAACCGATCACGGACTTTTTCGTTTACGGTGGGTGTTTTGAAGCGGACGTGGCCGAGCGGATTTCGCGTAGAAACTGATCTGCGCGTTCGCGAAAAGTCAATTGCCCGCTTGCTTCGCAATTTCGGCGTCCACAACTTCTCGCCAAGAGTTCACCGCATCCTGGAGTTCGGCTGCGGCAGCTTCAAGGACTTCTTTTTCCTTCGGCCGATATTGGAGATACTCTTCCACAGAATAATCGTTCGGGTTTGATGCCGATTCGACTGCTCTGCGAAGTTGCGATTCTTTGCCGATTGCGTAATCAATGTGTGCGGCGACCATTTCGTCTGCCAATGCAAGAGGATGTTCTTTCAAAGCGTGCAACGTGTTCCGCTCTTCATCTGACAGCAATTTGCCCGAGAACAAATGCGGATCAACTTCCAACTTGTTCGCGGTTTGTTTCATCGCTTCGAATTTGTCCGGCCTAACAAACGTTTCCGGGAGAGTGTCCAGCCTTTCCTGGTACTGCTTGGATGGGGGCAAGCTTTGAGAATAATCGACTGCGTTGGCCACACCGCTCTCGTCGGGCCAAAGCACGTAAGCAATAGTCGCTACGAGAGAAGCCACAAGGACTCCGGTTGCGACAGTAGACTTTTTCATTGAGACTCTCCCCACGCTGATGGAAAACGATAAACGTTTCGATCCAAATCTATTGCTGATTGCCCCAGCTTCGCAAGCTCTCGGCCCCGGCCACAGACAAAAAACTGCGCGGTAGCAATGTGCCACTCGGCAGCAAGTCCTCAGCAACTTATGCGTTCTCAAAGCCAAGACATCTTAACCAACCTTTCATCTCGCGCATGGCCCGATAACTTTTCTGACATATATTTCGGATTTTGTACTTAGAATGGTGTACTCTCTGTCGCGTTGGTGAATTACATCACCTGGGATTCCGGTCCCGCACGCGCAATAGGTTTGGGGAAATGGATATGACGAGGCTGATAACGGCGAAGACCAGACGGACTCGTGAAACGAGCAATCTTGCGATCGAATCGTTAGAGGATCGTCATCTGCTTGCATGCGATCCGCTCGCTGGCGGTCTGCCGTGCTTGGAAACCGGAGGCCGAGCCGGTGATGGCGAAGTGTCGCTGGCGTATGACGTTCTGACCGGTGATTTGTCACTGCTGTCCGATGAAAACGTGATGTTGCAGTTGCACATAACTTCGGACAGCGGCATGCTCCGTTATCCCAACGATAACCAGGGCCTTGAGATCGCCACTCGCAGCGAGCTGCTAAAAGCGGATGGTGCGTTTACCGATCTAATCGGAGTCGCTGCCATCCAAAAGGGCTTGCTAGAAATCGAAGTCATCAGTGACCTGCGAGCACTCGGCACTGTCCTCGATCCAGGCCGTGATGGGCAGTTCGGAACAAACGATGACACGGTTCGCACGCTCGATAACATCGATTTGATCTACGACAATCAGCGCGGCGATCAAGAGCCTGACACGCCGGATGGAGCCATCGAACTAACGCCCATTTCGCCCATCATTACTAATCTGTCGCTCGATCCAGGCGACGAAGATTGGTTCCGCTGGACAGCTCCCGCTCGAGGGCAGCTTAGCATCGAAGCGTTCTTTGAACACCAAACGGGCGACGCGGAGCTTGAACTTTACGACAGCGAAATCGAAGTGCTCTATCGTTCTTCGACGCTCAATCGAAACGAAAGCATCCGTGAAGAAGTGTTGGCGGGCGAAGAGTATTTCATTCGCGTGTTCGGTTTTCAAGGTGCCGGTCAATCGAATTATGATCTAGCTGCTTACCTGAATCCTGAAGAACAACCGGTCTACGTGCTGCGTGAAATTTCCGGTGGGCCAACCGAAATTGATGTTCTGCATCCGCAGTCACTGGATCCAATTCGGCCATCGATTTTTCTGTCTGCCGATTTTGGCAAGCCGACCGACATCGAACTCGGCCCGAACGGTTTGCTGTATGTTGCTTTCGACGGCGGTGGAACGATTGTTCATTCAATTGTCGAACTCACTCCGCAGGGCGTTGTGACAGAGCGAATCTTTCTCCCGAATGAAGCTGGCGCGGGCTACCAGTATCCAAAGGGTATCGAAGTCCTGGAAGACAGCACGATCCTGATCGCTCAGCCAAACTTCAGCCGCATCGTTCGAATCACGCGAGATGGTTTCCTTGAGAACGTTTTTGACACGCCGGGATTTCAACCGAACGATGCAACAGTCGTCATCGGTCCTCAAGCATTTGGTGCGGGCGATATCCAGTTGCCGGTTTTCTCCAACGCATCACAAGGACAAGGCTCGGTCAGCCCAAACCAGTTCGGGCAATATTGGGTTGCCGACACGGACGATGACTTCGTGCGTCTGTTTGAATCGACCGGACAAGAGAACCTCGACTTCCGAATTGCCGCGAACAATGTGCTCGATATTCAAGAATCGGCTAGTCGCGACTTGTACACGATCGAAGGGAATTCTGTACACCGGCGCACGATCAATCGCGAAATCCAAGCGGGCTTCTTCGACGATTTCGATGGGAATCACACATCGGTCGCGCAATTCGCTGGCAACGGCACGACTGCGCCGGGAATCTACAACGAGTTTGGAAACAGCTTCGTTCGACTGACCGACTTGTCGACGAACAACCACTATTCGTACGCGTACGATCGTCAAGAAGATCAAACCGGTCCCGAGCCAACCGGTTTTGTGATGTCGTTTGACTTCCGAATGACGGACGACAAAGTGAATGCCGAAGTGGGAGGCTGCTGCGGTTCGGCCGCGGATGGTTTCGGAATTGGTCTCTTTTCGACAGCAAGCTACGGAAGTACCGGACCGATCGACGTTCCAGCCAAAGCCGGTGGGGTCTGGGAACGGCCAGCTTTTGCGGATGCGTTTACAGTCGGCTTCGACATTTTCCAAAACGTGGACCGAGTGACGCTGAATTGGGACGGCAACGAAGTCATCGAAGCAAATCTCGACGGCACCTTCGACCTCAACGACAATCTCTTTCACCGAGCTGTTGTTCAGGTAACTCCGAACGGCGAACATGCGAGTGCGTCGGTGTGGGTCGACAATCATCTCGTCTTGTTCGGCGCAAACATTAAGAACATGGCACTCGACAAACTGTTCGACTACCGCGTGATCGCGGGCGGTCGAACCGGTAGTGCGATGTCCGCGACCGATTTGGACAATATCTCAGTCAATTCGATTGGACTGTTTGAGAACTTTGAAGGCGACACGTCGAACAAGTTTAACTTTGTTCGTTCGGGCGATGGCGGACGGATAGGTATCGCCGATGAACGAGGAAATCGTTACGTGCCGCTTCTGCAAGGCGAGCAGAGCGTAAACAACGCAGTTTCGTTTGTGCAATCGAACGACCAAACGGGCCCGTCTCGTGACGGCATGTTGATGTCATTCGATTTTCGGTTGAATGGAGTCGGCCGACGCATCGGTGGCGGGTTGGGAGTCGGTATTTTTGACAGTTCAAAATACGGAGATGCCAAGCCAGTCAATCCAGGTGAAGAACTTCCGTGGGACAAGCCGTTTTACGAAGCAGCGTTCACTGTGGGACTAACCGTCGAGAACAATCAAAACATTATTTCGTTAAGTCTTGGCGGCGACCAAGTTGAACGAGCAGAAATCAGCAAGCGTCTTGAGTTGAACGACGACCAGTTTCACCGAGCGACGCTCAAAGTCGATCCGCTCGACGGCAACGCAATTGCTACGATTTGGATCGATGGATCAGCCGTACTCGAAGTTTTCTTGGAAGGCTTTTACTTAGGCGATATTCCTGACTATCGCGTCATCGCGGGCGGAACGACGCACGAAAACTTCTTGCAAGCGGACATCGACAACATCACGCTCGCGTCAGTTGGCGCGAGGAGTGTTGTGCAGGTGGGAACCGCCGAAAGTGTAGCTGTTGGGTCGGCCGTCGCTCTGGCAGTAACCGATGGCGAACGTCCGGTAATCGCGCCAGGCGGACTGACTGATCGCGACGGCGACGGACTGTACGATCGATGGGAAACGGATGGCATCGACTTCAACAACGACGGAACGGTTGATTTATTCTTACCCGGCGCAGATCCGGATCATAAAGATGTCTATGTAGAAGTCGATGCGCTCGCGGGATTCGAACCAGCTCCCGAAGCGCTCGCAAGAGTCGTGGATGCGTTTGCGTCTGTGCCAAACACGTTGCTGTACAACCCGGACGGACAAGACGGTATTCGCCTGCATGTGTTTGTCGACGATGCGATACCTCCGACAGAGGATTTGCTGCATTTGCCCGGTGACGTCGATCTGATGTGGAACAAGCTGCGTTCGGAAATCCGCGCAAACTACTTTGGAACCGAAGCAGAACGACTCGATCCGAACGCAGCAAATGTTCTTGCCGCAAAGGATCTCGTCTATCGCTACACGTTCTGGGGTAACGAGCGCGGGACTCAGGGACGATCAGGTATTGCTGAGGTCCCGGGGCGAAATCTGATGATCACAATGGGAGGTTGGCAAACGCCTGGCGGAACGCCAGTCCAGCAAGCTGCGATCTTGATGCATGAACTAGGGCATACGCTCGGTTTAGGCCACGGCTCGGGAGACGACATCGCCTACAAACCTAACCATCTTAGCGTGATGAACTACTCGCATTCCGGAGGCAACACGCTGGTCAACGGCGAACCGCTGCTAGACTACTCTCGTTACGCACCGAACGCTCCAGACCCTGCCTACCGCAATATCAATCTGGACGAAACGCAATTGCGAGAAGACCAAGGCTTCGGATTTCCTGCCGACGTCAACTTCACGTTCGCGCTCGGCGACAACGAACTCGAAATCGTTGACAACAACGTCGATTGGAATGGCAACGGAATCCTGGGCGAGATTGTCGCTCGCGACCTAACCAAGGATCGACCTGGTGAGCTGCTAAAGTCGTACAACGAATGGAGCAATCTGCTGTACCGATTCCGAAACTACCACGACAGCGGCGACGGAAGTTTCCCGGACGAAGAACCGACATCCGACGTTTGCGATAGATACAACCCGGATAGCTCTCCGAGTGGCGTTGATCAGTTCGAGTGCAACGATGAAGAATCGGCAGCGTGGCCGCGGGAGTCAGACCAGTTCTTGCCCAACGATGCTGAAGCGAGCATCAATGGCCCTGGAGACGAAGATTGGTTCAGCCTGGAAGATCTGGACATTGATGAACTCATCACGATCTTGATCAGGCCACTTGTTCCTTTCGACCCGGCTCCATCCATCGACGTCGTCGCGTACGTTGAAGGCGGCACGGATCCGCTGACATCGTACGTTTCCACCAACGGTTCTGATGTGACGTGGACGATGCCAGCGAAAGTTGCAGGAAACCATTCCGTCAAAATCGCAACCGCCGATCCAGACATCCCATTTATCAGTTACAACATTTCGATCAGCTCCGCCGCTCCTTCACAGACTTTTACGTGGAACGGTTCAGTAAGCGGGAATTGGTCGGATGCAGGAAATTGGAATGGTGGAATCGCTCCAACGCCAGGACAAAACGTTGTCATTCCGAACGGAACTCCACGACCAACGATTCACATCGATTCCGATCTGCTGCTCGATACGCTCACGCTTGGGCGCGACGTCGAATTTACCGCGGATCCGAACACTTCCATCGATTGGCTCGACGGTGAACTTAACGTCGCCTCAGGAACCGTAGCGATTTTCGGTCAAAACATTCAGCTTCAATCAGACGTAACGCAAACAGGCGCCGGTACTGCCGAACTGCGAGGATCGGCAAACACTTGGACGGTCGCAGACACTGGTGAGCTCGTTGGAGTTGGCACTGTCAATAACTTGGCTGTGGCGACGAACGCACGGCTTTCCGTCGCTAACGCCACGACAACATTTACTATCGGAGACGCTCTCATTCTACAGGGCACGCTGATTGTGGATGTCGAACTCCATCAAACCACCGAGCCCGACATCAGTTCGATCAATGTCTCCAACATCGTTTCACTCGGGGGCACTAGCGCTCTGGACTTTGACATTTCATTCGAACCGACTCCGCACCAGCTTTCTGCCGTTGGACCAAAGACCGCGCCTATTTTGGATGCGGCGTCAATTTCGGGTTCGTTCGGGACCGCGGCTGCTCCGGGAGCTCACATC
>JAGQPC010000330.1 GCA_020426925.1 Planctomycetales bacterium
GTTGGCTGCGAAGCACAATGTGGCTTTGATTTCAGATGAGATCTACAGCCAGTTCTGTTACGACGCGCCGTTTCGGTCGCCGGCCGAGTTCAACGAACGCACTATCGTGATCGACGGATTTTCCAAGAGCCACGCGATGACCGGTTGGCGAGTCGGTTTCGTTCATGGTCCGAAAGACATCATCAACACGATGGTAAAGCTTCAGCAGTATTCATTCGTGTGCGCTCCACAGCCGGCTCAGTGGGCAAGTGCCGTCGCAATGGATGTGGATATTTCGCCGCTGATGGAAGCTTATCGCGCGAAGCGTGACCGATTGATCAACGGCATTTCAGACGTTTACGAAGTCGTTCAACCGGGCGGCGCGTTCTACGCGTATCCACGAGCTCCAGGCGGAAGCGGCGGCGAGTTTGTTAAGAAAGCAATTGAGAATAACCTGCTAATCATTCCAGGTAATATCTTCAGTCAGCACGATTCACACTTCCGCATTTCCTACGCCGCGCCCGACGCAACAATCGATCGTGGTATCGAAATCTTGCGCAAGCTTGCCTCGTGAGGGCGTGCGAGTATGTGACAATTCCAATTTTGTGCGATTCAGTAGAACTCGTTCGTAGTCCCGCCTTTTAGGCGGACAGCTCATAGACGCCAACTTCCGCCTAAAGACGGGACCACGAACAGAATGAGAGCTGTCCAATTACTTAGGCGCCTCTTTCGGAGCCTCTTTCACTTCTGGTTTCTTTGTTTTGGCTTTAAACAACTCTTTGAATTCGCCGTAGCCTTCGGATTCAAGTTTTTCTGCAGGAATGAATTTCAGAGCGGCAGAGTTCATGCAGTACCGCAAACCGGTTGGTGCTGGCCCGTCATCGAAAACGTGCCCTAAGTGAGAGTCCGCGTACTTCGAACGCACTTCGATTCTGGTGACGAAGAGTCCGCGGTCGACTTTGGTAACGATGTGTTCAGGAACCAGAGGTTTTGTGAACGATGGCCAACCAGTTCCCGATTTGAATTTGTCGATCGAGCTAAATAGAGGCTCGCCAGAAACGATGTCCACGTAAATTCCAGGTTTGGTGTTATCCCAGTATTCGTTCTTGAAAGCTTTTTCCGTGCCTTCACTTTGAGTTACCTTGAACTGGAGCCGCGTCAACTTCTGCTTAATCTCTTCCTGGCTGGGCTTCGTGTATTTCTTCGTTGGCTTCGACTCCGCTGGAGTCTCTGCTGATGCTGTCTCTTCGCTAGGAGTGGTTTCAGCTGTATCCGACGATTCGACTTTGGGCTGTTCGGAATCTGCCCCAAAGCTGCCAGCAGGAAGCCATGCGAGCATCGTCAGGACCGCGAGTAGACTGCCGAATCGGCTAAATCTTCTTTCTGTTTGGTTTGCCATGAAAACACCTCGGACCACAAAACGTTCTGGATGTTTGTTAGACGTGCGACTCAGAATCTTGTTACGTAAGCGTAAATGGTAACGGGAAATAATCACAGAATCGCCCGTTTCCTGGCAAGATCCGGCATATTTTTCTCTAATGCGGGCCATTGTGCAATTCTACCCATGCGTCCTGATTAGCCTAGAATGATTGTCACAACCTTCATCAACCTCAACACAGCCTAGCATGCAAGAATTCCTCCCGTTCGCCCGACCTGCAATGCTGTTGTTGCTGATTCTTCCCGCGCTGATGTGTGTGTGGATTTGGACTCGTCGCTCATCTCGCGTTGCCCTACCGTTTGACTACAGCTCGTACGGTGGAGGAAGAGTCTGGAGTTTCTTCATTAACGTAGCCGAATGCTTACCCGCGTTGATCTTGGCGGCGGTGATTCTGGTTCTCGCTGGGCCACAAAAGTTGAGTGAACCTAAGACCCGCCGAGCCTTGACCAATATTGATTTTTGTGTAGATGTGTCCAGCAGCATGACAGCTCAGTTCGGAGACGGAACTCGATACGACGCTTCGATGAAAGCGATCAACTCGTTTTTGGATTTTCGCGAAGGCGACGCTTTTGGATTGCTGTTTTTCGGAAACGAAGTGCTTCGCTGGGTGCCGTTGACGACCGATGTGTCAGCGTTTCGCTGTGCTCCTCCGTTCATGGATCCGACGTCCCGAAATCGTCCACTGTGGTTGGGCGGGACCAGCATTGGCAAGGCGCTCGAACATTGCCGGAAGGACCTGGTGACTCGCGAGGAAGGAGACCGCATGATCATCCTCGTTTCGGACGGAATGAGCTCTGATCTTGGCGATGGCAGCGAGATCGCTCAAAAGTTAGCGGCCGACAACATCATTGTGTATGGAATTCACATTGGCGGAGGCAACATTCCAAGCCCGATCGTCACCATTACAAGCACGACTAGTGGCGAAGTTTTCGAGCCCGGTGATCCAAACGCGATGCAAACTGTCTTCCAGCGAATCGATGAGATGCAGCAGGCGAAGCTGGAAAAGACGACCGCCGAAACGCTCGACAATTTCTTTCCCTGGTGCGCGATGGGGCTATCGCTGCTTGGTTGCGGAACGCTAAGCCTATTTGGGTTGAGGTACACGCCGTGGTAGCAGAACTGATCGCGTTCACCGTGGCCGTTTTGGCTGCGATCGCGGAGTGCATCCATCTTGTCCGCTGTCGTCGCATTGCCGCGTTGGCGTACGGTCCAGGCCAACGTCCAGCTCCGTGGGTCGCGACCGTTCCGTTTTTGCGAATTGCAGCGTTGACTGCCATCTCGTGGGGACTCGCGACGCTGACCATTGTGCCTCCGAAAGTTCACCAAGCAGCAGAAGTTGAAGTCGACGAGTACAAACACGTTGTGATGGTTTTGGACGTTTCGCCGAGCATGCGGCTTGACGACGCCGGGCCGGAAAAAGATACGTCTCGAACAGCGCGAGCTCGAGAATTGCTCGACTCGTTCTTTCTTCGAGTTCCCATGGAGGAATATCGCGTTACGGTGATTGCGACGTACACCGACGCGAAGCCGGTTGTGATCGACACTCGCGATATCGAAGTCGTGCGCAACATCATCTCCGACTTGCCGATGCATCATGCGTTTGTGTCGGGCAAGACAAAACTGTTTGCCGGTTTGGAAGCAGCTGCCGAAATTGCTCGTCCATGGAATCCTCGGTCGACAACACTGTTGCTTGTGAGCGATGGCGATACCGTCCCCGCGCAGGGAATGCCGAAAATGCCGGCGTCCGTTTCCAGCACGCTTGTGGTCGGCGTCGGTGATGCTCGCGTCGGCAAGTTCATCGACGGCCGCCAGTCGCGACAAGACACATCAACGCTGCGGCAAATCGCGACTCGGTTAGGCGGCAGTTATCACAACGGCAATGAGAAACACATTCCGACAGAGACGTTAAACATGCTGGCCAAAGCGAGCGCGTCCGCACCGCTGGAAAAACTAACTCGACGAGAATACGCGATGATCGCTGCGGGTGCCGGCGCTTCCACATACGCAGTTCTGCCGTTCTTACTGCACTTTGCTGGCACGTTCTGGAGGCCAGGAGTGCGACACTCAAAAACCGCCGCTCGCCGATCATCGCCATCGCTCGTTTGATCGTGTTCACGAACTGAATCTTGCGCGTCGATTTCAGGCGACTTCGATGTTTATTTGGGGTCAAACCGATTGCGACACGCGGATATACTGAGGTAATTCCTGCGTTTCTATGTGTTCGCGATGACTGGATCGAGCGATCTGCTTTGGTGCATCGAAGCTGGTCGGCGAGGTCAATCTGCCGGAATATCGAAGAACTTTATCTGAGGACTGATGTTTGCCATGAGAAAATTAATGCTTCTTTGCGCGGTGATGTTGTGTTTCACCGTGAGTGCTCAAGCCGCCGAGATCACTTGGTGGGAAAAAATCTTGGACGAAGATGCAGACGTCAGCAACTTTGGAACGGTTGTTGAAGCATTCGCGTTTACCGGAGATCGTGGCAACAACGCGATGGCGGATACGTTTCCGCTGGACGAGCCATTTGATGTCAACGGAACGACGTTCACGCCGCTTAATTTTACGCTGGGTGACCTACCTGAATTCTTGGAGGGCATGACCTACAACAACGGCGAGTACGGACACACGACTGCCGAAGACGGCTATGAAGCGATCTTGGCCGGATTGGCGTTTGAAGCAGGCGTCGGTGAGCAGCTCTTCGAGCTGACCGGACTAACCGCCGGCCAGGGTTATCAAGTCGAATTCTACTACTACCACTCAACCGTTGATCGCAGTAACACGTACGACGACGGAGAAGGCGGAACCATTACAGTCGGCGAAGGACGCGGCCCTGGGATCGGCGGAATCGCATCAGGCTATTTCGTCGCTGACGGAGGGTCGCAAGAAATCATATCGACGGCTAGCGCCGGATCGCACTACATCAACGGTTATCAGTTACGCGCAGTTCCAGAACAGCCACCGATCGATCCAATTGATCCGGTCGACCCGACGCCTGGGTTTGAGTATTCGCCATTCAATCCGGCACTCGTTGGCTATTGGAATTTTGACGACAACGTCGAAGACCACTCTGGTCGAGGCAACCACGGCGAAATTCTGGGTGGAGTCGAATATGATTCTGATGTTCCCGCGGCACTGGGCGGCGGCAAATCGGCGAACTTCGACGGTGTCGCCGGTACGTTTGTCAACGTGCAACAAAACGAACTGTTGCCCATTACGAAGCACGAAGAATTCACGATATCGCTGTGGGTGAAAGGTGACGGCATTTCCGGCGACAACAACGACGATCGCGTTTTCTCTGAAGCAATGACAACCAACAACAACCCACTGTTCAACATCGGAACGAAGAATGATGGCGCCGATGGAACGGTCGATTTCTATTTTCGAAATGGCGACAACAACGGCCATCAGTTCTCTCAAGAAGAAGCGTTTGACGACAGCTGGCACCATATTTTGTGGGTCGATCGCGAAAGCACTGGCACGCTTTACATCGATGGCGTGGAAGACACGACGTTTGAATACCAGAACCTCCTGTCCGGAGATTATGATCCCGATACGACAACGATTGGTGGCATTCTGCGAGCGACGGACTGTTGCAATTTCACCGGAAACATTGACGACGTCTCGATTTTCAGTTTCGCGCTATCTGGTGACGATATTGCGTCGCTGGCAGATGGCGGGTCTCCTTTGGACATAAGCATTCCTGGAGCTGGCGTGCCGGGCGACTTCAACGGGAATGGTGCTCGCGACGTTGCTGACTTGGATATGTTAACGGCGGCCGTGGCAGCGGGTGATGCGTCGTTCGATTTGGATGGAGACGGTGACGCCGACC
>JAGQPC010000331.1 GCA_020426925.1 Planctomycetales bacterium
ACTTCACATCGCGTGCATGGGAATCGAAAAGCTCATTCCGCGAGCCGCCGACTTAGGCGTGTTCCTTCGGCTGTTGGCCAGAAGCGCGACCGGCCAACCGATCACAACATACTCGTCCCATTTCCACGGACCGAATCCTGGCAGCGAGCTGCACATCGTCCTGGTCGATAATGGGCGGAGCGAAATCGTTGGCCAAAACGACTACCGAAAATCGCTGAATTGCATTCGCTGCGGAGCGTGCATGAACACTTGCCCCGTCTATCGACGCTCGGGCGGCCACAGCTACAACGCAACGGTTCCGGGGCCGATCGGCTCGATCCTGAATCCTGTCACTGATGCCGAACAACATAGCAGCCTTCCGTTTGCGTGCAGTCTTTGCGGTTCGTGCTCTGATGTCTGCCCAGTCAAGATCGACCTTCATCATCAATTGCTAATACTGCGACGCGACATCTTCCGCAAGCATTTGCTTCCTCTTTCCAAACGCATTCCGATGAAGCTGACGAGCTGGCTGTTTCAAAGAAGCAGGATGTTCGAAATTGCTGGCCGGCTAGGGCGCAGACTTGGCCGCTGGACGCCACGCTTCTTGATGTACAACCGATTCAACGGCTGGGGCAAACAACGCGAGCTTCCCATTATTCCACTGCAGAGTTTCCGCGAAATGTATCGAGACGAGGCTAAGTCTCGGCAAGCAAACGAATCGCGTGGAGAGTCAAAATGATCACGTCGTACACAACCAGCTCGAAGAAAATGATCCTCGATCGGATCCGCCATCAGCCGGTGCCAGCAGTCGATCTGCCGAGCCTGCAAGACGACTGGATCGTTTACGACGAAATCGTCGCACAGTTTTCATCGGCAGTCGAAAGCGTCGGAGGTCAAACGATCAGTTGTGAAAGCGTTGACGAGATCCCAAAACTATTGCACAACGTCCCGGCCTTCACCGACGGCAAGAGAATCCTTTCCATGGTTGATGGCTTGGACGTCGGCAACGTCTCGCTAGACAGCATCGACGACCCGCACGACTTGGCCGATTTGGATTTCGCGATCCTTCGAGGTGAGTTCGGAGTCGCCGAAAACGGAGCAGTATGGCTCGACGCGAATTCACTCAAGCACCGCGTCGTCTATTTCATTCCGCAGCATCTGGCACTGGTCGTCGAGCGCAACTCGCTGGTCAACAACATGCACGAAGCCTACGAAAAACTGGAATTCTCAAGATCAGCATTTGGCGTTTTCATGTCTGGCCCATCCAAAACAGCCGACATCGAACAATCGCTCGTCATCGGCGCGCACGGCGCCCGATCGCTGACCGTGCTTTTGGTTTCGTAAGCTTCCGCAGCTGGCTGCGCCTTCGGCCCTACGGCTACGGGTCATACGGGCTATTGCCGAATCAGTCTGTAGGATGCGTGAGCGAAGCGGAACGCATCATTTGCACGGACAGCGAGACTGTCGCTTGTTAGCGTGAATTCCGCGACGCGGTTACGCTATACTCCTGATGCTATGGCTCCGTACAACGAAAAAGTGATTCTTCCACTGCCCGCTGAAAAGCCATGGGCTGATATACGAATAGCGTGTGGATTCGGCGACCACATTCCACTCGCTCTTGCAGATCTCCAGTCAAACGACCACATGCTGCGAATTGATGCGTTGTGGGCAATTGACAATGAAGTCATTCGTCAAGGCAATCGGTACGAGGGAGCTGCGTACATTATCAAGCCGCTTGTTGACATTCTTCACAGGAGGTCTCACGGACGCGATGAAGCGTACGGACTGTTGATTGAGATTGCCGACGGTTACGATATGCCTGGAGCTACCGTCGAATTGGTCGATGGATCAGTGCATCCAGTTCATGACGTATGTCGTAGCGAGTTGAATCGCTATCGAGACCAATTTGAAGACGACGTACTAGACAAATTCGTTACGTATGAAGCGCAAGAATTATTGGAATCGCTTGATGAAATGTAATGCGGCATTACCCGAAGACTCTGCAAACGAATGCTTTGGGCCAGACAGTCTGTAGGATGCGTGAGCGAAGCGGAAC
>JAGQPC010000332.1:0-6592 GCA_020426925.1 Planctomycetales bacterium
TGAAAGAAATCGGCGCCACGCTCGACCTGAGCGAAAGCCGTGTGAGCCAAATGCACAGCAGCATCGTCCAACGACTTCAAGGTCAACTCGGCCGAAGGCGGCCAGAATTTGGACAACTGCAAAAGACGTAGTGATTTCCAAGTTGTGCTTTTGCGTCGGCAATTCGATATGGATGCCTACGTCACTTAGCTACTCTTGGTGTGTTGTCTCCGATCAAACCACTACACCCTCCCTCGGGAGGGTCGAAGCCGAAGAATGAGGCTTCGGGGAGGGGCCGTGAGCAGCGGCTTTGAAGCTCGCGAATTCTCCCCTCCCCAAAAACTTGCAAGCTCGCTTCTGGCCCTCCCGGCGGGAGGGTCAAGTTAGTTGCTTCTTACGGTGCTCGCACTATACGGCGCAAGGAAGTAGCGTCGCGCTCTCCAAAACTGCTCGACAAAAGGAACGACTATGTCAAGGCGAGTTCTCGATGTTGGTAACTGTTCGGCCGATCATGCTTCCATCAGCAGCATGATCGAAAGCAGATTCGACGCAAGCGTGACTCAAGTTCACGATGCCGATGAAGCCATGCAGGCGCTCGCAGACGGTCAATTCGATTTGGTGCTGATCAATCGACTGATGGACCGCAGCGGCGCATCCGGTCTAGACATCATCAAACGCATCAAGTCGGACGCAAACTCTGCCTCCACACCGGTGATGATGATCACCAACTATGAAGAGCATCAACAGCTCGCCACCGAAGCCGGCGCCGTCCTAGGATTCGGGAAACAAGCTTTGAACTTGCCAGCGACGATCACGCTGCTTGCCGAGTATCTAGATTAACAAGTCTCGCTCGCGAATCAGTCTTCGCTCGCAAACGCAATCGGGCGAGCTCGCCAATAGTTCGCCAAAACCGATCCCGACACATTCATCCATGGACTGAAGATCGCCGCCGCCAACCCGACCGTTCCGAGTTTTCCCATCGCGCCGGCTAGTCCCGATGCCATCCCGCCGTTTTGCAGGCCAACCTCCAATGCAACGGTTCTCGCTGTCGAGGCATCCAATCCTAACGCTCGACTTAAGCCATATCCAAAACAATAGCCCAGCAAGTTGTGAAGCACGGCTACCATCAACAGCCAGACACCCACATCAATCAGGGCCTCTCGTCCAGCTGCGGTTGTCACCAGCGTAAAATAGACGATGCCGCACATGGACAAAACTGGCATCGCCTTTGCCAATCCGGGCCATACGATTACAACGCGGTGATACGCGACGCCGAAAGCGATGGCTCCACAAACGAACCCGCTCAGAACCAGCCACTGTGATGAGCTTTCTGGCAAGCCGATTCGTACATGCCAAGCGACGAGCGTCAGAATCCAGAACAAGCCAACAGCCGCCGTCACGGCGATCACACGGCCGGCCTTCTCGTTCACGTTTGTCAGCACATCATGCACAAACGCAGCGCCAATCGGCACGACAACGATTTTGGTGATGTTGATCATCATCGACACGAAACTGACTTCGATGAATTCCCCAGCCAAGAGTTTCATCCAAAGTGGAGTGACCAACGGAGCAAGCAACGTCGCGATGGTCGTGAGCGTCACCGACAAAGGCAGATTTCCTTTGGCCATGTAGACCATCACGTTGGAAGCAAGACCACTGGAGCACGATCCGATCAAAACAACTCCGGCCGCAATTTCGTTCGGCAAGCCAACCGCTTTGGCGAGTGTTATCCCAAGCACCGGCATGATCGTGAATTGACAAAGCAGCCCTATACAAACAGCATGCGGAGCCTTCGCAACTCCGGCGATATCTGCAACACGCATCTGAGTTCCCATGCCAAACATGACTAACTGCACGACGCCAAGAATCAGCCACGGGTGACGCAAATCCAAATCGCCGATTGCCTGGAATCGTTCTGAGAAGATCATGCCCAGTACAAACGCACTCACGATCCAACACGTGAACTGGAATCCACGGAGCTTCGGAATCGCTCCGACCGCGCAGGGCAAAGTCACCAAGAACAACGCAATGGATGGGCGCCAAATTTCCGCTGCTTGCGTCGCGACGCCAAATATAGCGATCAGCAGGAACACGCCAGAAACAGCCAACAGTCCGCAACGAAGTTGATCGATACTCAGCAATTCGATGTTTCCCGTTCAGACGAGTACAGACTTCAAGTACTCGATTGCTGCTGGAGGGCTCGCCAAGATCAGAACATCTCGATCCTGTCTACCAAGATGCTCGACAACTCGAGCCATCGAGGCCTGCGCGAGCAACACCACATCGACTTCATTGATTAACTTCGCTAACGCGTCCGCCACCATCGAATCGTGAGTTTGCGAGTCACCACTCATCAGCGCGTCAAACGCTCCTTCGCAAAGTCGGACGGTGAGCTCAACTTCTCGATTGAGCACCGCCGCACGACGACGAACCAAGTCGGCCGTAGGCTCTAAAGTCGTCGGCAACGTCGCCACTACACCGATGTGACTTGCCTGCCGGATCGCATTGTCGGCCATAGGTTGATCGACTCGCAGCACGGGAATCGTCACGTTTGCTTGTGCTGCCTCGACGGCTCGACCAATTGACGAGCACGTGACAAGGATGTGGTCGGCTCCTGCTTGTGCTGCCAACTTTACGTATTCGCCGACACGTGAAGCAGTTTGCTCGGTCAATTCGTTCCGACGAATTACGTCCTTGATTAGACTGTCGTCGACGATGTTGAACGTTTCGACGTGCGGCAAATGTTGGGCACACAGATCGGCAAAAATGGGCACGAGCGTCGCGGACGTGTGGATCAGCCCTAGTGTCTTCGCATGATTGCCCATCAACGTGCTTCCTAGATTTCGATAACTGCAAACGCAGTTGAATGAATCCGATCGGAAGATTTTGACACAACGCGCTCAGCATTTCCAGCCACCAGACATTCCGAGCTGAGAGCGAGCCCCGTTAATATTAGCGTAGCGGCGCTAGCCGCACGGTTTGCAATTTCGATTGCGCGTCCGGTCACATACGGCCGGATGTGTTCCAGTAGAGAACGCGTAAGTGTCCACGGCGAAGGAAGTTTAGCAACTTCCACTACAGCAATGCCGCTAGATTGACAAACAGGCCCACAGAAGACGACTAGCGTGCATCCGGCGCGGGCGTAGAAGCAGCACTCGCCGCTGGACGTTCATCGGCTCTCGCTGTGCGTTGCTCTTGATTAATCGATTTCGCAACCGGAATGGCATCGCCGAGACCGTGTCTCGTTTCGGCTTGAACATAGAGTTCCATTGCCTCTGGCAACATGGCTTCGAGTTCGTTGGCACGCCGTTCATCCCATGGATGTGTCGACAAGAATTCGGCGGGAGCATCACCCTCTTTCATATCCGCAAACCTGCGCCAGAAACGAGGTGCTTCGCTGGGATCGTATCCGGCTTTCGCCAACAACATGAGCCCGATCTGATCCGCTTCCGATTCGTGTTTCCGGCTATACGGCAGAATGAACCCGTACTGCGACGCAATCCCGTAAGCTTGCATAACGCGTTGACGAGTCGCTTCTTCTTGATTCTGCATCAACTTGCTGGCAACGGTCTGAACTCCGTTGACGACGTAGCCGTGACTCATCCGCTCACTTCCATGACGAGCCAACGCGTGCGCAATTTCGTGAGACATCACGACAGCAAGCCCCGCTTCATTCGCACAAACAGGCAGCATTCCTTCGTAGATCGCGACTTTTCCGCCAGGCAGGCAGAACGCATTTTGAGTCGGTGATGCTATGACTCGAAATTCCCAATCGAAGTCCGATCGATCCGCAACTTTTGCAATCCTGCTTCCGACCCGGTTGACCAATTCGACATACGCTTCGTTTGTCGACGGAGTCTCGGCCGAAAGAATCTCGCGATAACTGTCTTCGCCCAGCTTCACTTCCTGCGCAGTCGAGACCAACACCAGTTGACGACGCCCCGTCATCGGCACACTCTTGCAGCCGACAACAGCGATGCCGACGACGATCGCCGACGCGAGCACAATTCGCGGAAACGAAGACTTGCGATGCCAGACAGAAATCCATTTCTTCATTACGATTCCACATCCGTGTGACGATGATTGTGAGCTACGCCCCGTTCATGGAGTCTCGCGAGCGCAGCCTTCTGACGTAATCGGTCGCGAACTGTATCAAATGCCCAGAAACTGACCAACCAAATCTAAATCGCAATGCTATCTTGCAGTCACTGCTACCAAAACACGGCAATGAGATGTCAACTCGGTAGTTCCTAATCCCAAACGTCACGCAGCTCAGATGTTGACGGTTGGCCAACGAGCAAAACTCGCTATCGTCGAAAACGTTAGATATAGTGCACGTGCCGGGATCACGGCCTAACTCTAGATCTCCAAATCGAGAATCCAATGTCTACCCATCAATCCGAAAGTTAAACTGGGCTACGAAGAGTACTGCCTGTTTCCAGATGACGGCAATCGACATGAAGTCATGATGGCTGCACTATATGAATCCTACCGGTGATTTCTGCGACACACTTCTGAATCATCCGTCACTTTGAAAAGACATCATTCAAAAACTCCGCAACAGCCAAATTAAATTCTTCAGGCTGTTCCATGGGCGGCATGTGGCCCGCGTTGGGGATTGTGGCGAATGTTGCGTTGGGAATGGCGGCGGCAATCGATTGCATTTCGGCGGGCGGTGAGATTTGGTCACCTTCACCGCAAATAAGTAGTGTCGGCAAATCGATGTGCGGAAGTAGATTGGCGACGTCGGGACGTTCTGCCATGCCTCGTTGTGCAGCGGCAACTCCGTGCGGTGGAGCATTGTCTATCATCGCTTGCAATGTCATAGCAACGTCTGGACTGTTTTGAACTGTCTTTGGTGAAATCATTCGGTCGAGCATCCCTTTAGTAGCGAGCGACGTTCCGGCTTCGATGACTCCGTCTGCCATAAAGTGACGGGCTCGAGCGACCTCTTTCGTGTCAGCCGCCGATTTCGTGTCACACAGAATCATCGCTTTTACGCGTTCGTTGTAATGACGGACGAACTGCCAGCCGATGTAGCCGCCCATCGACAGACCGCAAAACACAACAGGTTCGTCGATATCAAGCGCGTCGAGCAATCGCAGCAAATCGTCCGCAAAAGACTTCATCGAATAAGTCGTTGGAGCGTTTTGCGGATCGAAACCGCTGTTGCCGAAGCCGGGCAAGTCCGGTGCAACAACTCGGTAGTCGCTGGCAAAGTGTTCGATTTGCGATAGCCACATCGTGTGGTCTAGCGGAAACCCATGAACGAAAAGAAGCGTAGGGCCGCTGCCGCAGTCAATTGTGTTCACCGTTTTGTCATCGAGTCCGACTTGCTTCATGTTCATGCTCCAACTAGCGAACGGAAGATCCAGCCCAGAAAAACGACCGCCAGCATAGATGCAATCGCGTGTCGCTCATATCCAGTGACAAATTCGGACTTGCCGCGATGGAGCCGCCACAGTTGCCACGATCGATAAGGAATCTGGGCAGCGAAAACGACAAACCAAATCGGACCGGCGGGATGAAATGCCCAGGCCGCTCGCCCGTTTCCATGTGCCATGCTGATAAACGATCGAGTCATTCCGCAGCCAGGGCAACTCATCCCGGTAATCCGTTTTGTGAAGCAAAGTTCCGGCAACGTGTGACCGCCCACGGAAACCGCGGTGGGCGAATCGACGCTCAGCACGAACGACCCCACGATTGAGGCGGAAAAGAGAATCAACCACAGGATGTGCTTTTGCCGATCGATCCGGTATTTCGTGGCCAATGTGGCTTCGATCGGTGAATCGGCGGCAGTTTTGGAATCCATCAAGACTCGGAATCTACTTCTACGTCTGCTCGGTTTTGATTGCCATTTGGGCTCGGCTGAATCGTCGCTTCCTTGGCCAGTTCTTCCGCATACGCTTGTTCGAACAAGTCGAGCTGTCGTTGGACTTGCCCCATGGACTTGCGAGCCTTGGCTGCTTTGCGTTGATGAATCACGGCGACGTCATACTGACCGTTTGCATAGTAGCACCTCGCCAGCGTGTCCAAATAGTCGGGCGAATTTGGATAGAGATCCAACGATCGCTTGCTGTATTCCAGCGCTTTTTCGAAATCGCCTGTCGTATTGCTCACCAACCACGCGTACTCGTTGTACGCCATATACAGTTCCTGGCGAGTGCTGCCGTAGCGTTCGACGTTGTACGATGCGGAATAAGCATCAATACGTTTCTGATATTCGCTGACTCGATACTCTATTCGAGTGTTTATCTCTTTTTTGAATTCGTCCGAGTTGCCAGGAAGGTTGTACAGCTCGATTAGAATGTCGATGTTGGAGCGGTCCTGATTCAATGCCTTTTTTAGCAGCTCACGGCGTTCGTCTTGCTTGTCGACTACCCCGATCAGCTGTCGCGATTTTGCGACGTTCATCTTGCTGCGAAGCGTGTCGATCGCGTTTTCTTGCAATACTTCTTTGAATTTGTTCGACTGGGCTTCCTCGATCAGTTTGGCAAACGTGTCTTCTGCTTTCTGATATTCCTCCCAGTCCAGATACTTGTATGCCAAGTTGAGCCGCGCATCGAGCACCTCGCTCGCAGCGATGTCGTCCGCGTCGTCACCTCGTTCCTTG
>JAGQPC010000332.1:6605-27476 GCA_020426925.1 Planctomycetales bacterium
GACTGCAGCTCGTTTTCAAACCAATCAAATTCGGCGCGCTGTAAGAGAGCTCGCGAAACAATTTCACGAACACCCGATTCCGAGGACATTGCAAACGCATCGTTGGCCAGCTTTTCGGATTCTTCATTTTGGCCTTGCTGCCGTAACGCTCCAGCAAGCTGGTACTTCATCAGCGTGTTAGCGTCGATGACTTGCTTGTGTTCTTCAGCAACTTTGTCAATCGCAGCCCACGCTTCGTGGTCTCGCAGCCAATCGAGCTGATGAATAACGTCGACCGGCTGCTGAATCATCTGCGGCACAATCCGTACGATCGCTGCTTGGGAATGATCGTCTTCACCCAGTTGTGCCATCACTAAGTAGTGCCAGTGAAGCAGGTCCTTGAGTAACGCTCGATGTGTTGAGTTCATTGTGTCCAGGTAAAGCTCTGCTTCAGCCTGGACAATATCGTCCCACAACGTGACCGTACTGAACGGGTCTGCGAGAAATTTCGAATAGCACCGCAGCCATTCGCTTGCCGTGCGTTTACTTGGCCCCAATTCCTTTTCGATGGTCTGGATTAGACGCAGGGCCCGCTCGGGCGTCATAGGGCGTTCCGTTTCGAAAACAGCTAGTGCGGCCATCTTGCTGAAGAACTCAGAGCGGTCGTACCGAGCAATCCGGCACAATGCCGCTCGCCCCACGTCGTCACTGAACGCAGCTAATCGATCAATTACATCCAACTTTGCCGCACCGCTGATCGAATCGAAACGCAGTAATTCGCGTCGAACTTCGGCCGAGTCTTCTTGATGCAAAAGTTCGATTTCGATTCCTCGGAGAATCGCGGCCGATTGCAGTTTGATCTCGGTATCATCATTCAACGTACCAACATAAAGTGCGTCAAACGCGATCGAACCGAGCTCTACCAGACGCGCGCGAGCCTGATCCCGACGAATGTAGTGTTCGTCGCCCAACTGCAGCACTAACGATTCGATTTCAGCCTGCTTTGGCTTTTCAGTCGATTCATCAGACCGCGCCCACACAACGGCGTCAGCACGACACGCAGTCAACAACAAGGCCGCCAGCGGCAGTCGGAAAAAGCGAATTCGTTGGAGCATGACCGAACCTCGTGAGGCGAACGTTCTATCGTTGGTAGCGCTTGGCGTGGGCAAATCAATTCGAAGCACGACCGAATCAATCCACGACAAACTTCAACTCAATATACCATTCGCTGACAAAAAGGTCCTTGTCGATTTTTTTCTCGCAAGCACTGTCACTGCCACCGCTTTGCCGCAAATTCCCGCGAAAAACTTATTTCACACTCTAAGCTTGATCGAGAACGAAACTTGTCCAGCGGCCAAAACGCTGTGGCGGCGTTTGAACCTAACCTGTCCACCGGTCGGTGACAGCAGCCAAGCAACTGAGCATCGATAGCGGCAAGAAGATCCCAAACACGGCGAACAGCCCGATCTGGGTTTGTTCCTGCACGCTAAGATCACTCAACGCCATCTGTGAATTCGACATCATGCGAACAAAGAACTGGTCCTGAATTAGCGTCGCTACAACGAACGCGAAGAAGACTACGACAACAACACAATTGACGACAGAGACCAGCGGATGAAAACCAGCCGTGACGCAGATGTACGCTCCGCCCACAACTAGACCGACGATCAGTGCCGGCCACACGAAGCTCCGTGTCTGCACGAAAACAAAAATGCTGACAGCTGCGAAGAACAGTGTTGAGGTAATCAAGATCGCAATGCTACGGCGGAGCTGCTTACCGTCGGTCGCCGCATTCCACGGATTCAAGAAAAAACTATGAACTCGTGTTGCGCCTTGTTTGCGGGAATACCTTAAAGCCGATTCGTAGTCGATTCGCAGCTGTCGAAAAACCTGAGCATCGCCTCCGCGGTCGGGGTGCGCCGATTTCGCCAGTCGTAGATAGGCGCTACGGACGTCATTCTCCGTACAATTGGGGGCAAGTCCCATGCGTTTCAAGAATGCATCCGTTGGCCGTTGCCGTCGAATCGCCATTTCGGATTGTTGAGTGGTACGGTTCATGACCCGACCTGATGACGTGGCACTCTCCGGCCGTTAGCATAGCCTGTGCAAATTCCAGATTGAAGAGATGTTTTTTCATTCTCGATCGAAGCCGCCAAACAAAACTTCACAATCCACCTAAACTAAACCTCTAGCAGAAGCATGTCTCATCCAACCGCCTATCAGCTTGCTCGCTTTACCGTAATTGCGTCGTTTCTTTATTCATCCGCGCACGGACAAGACTGGGTACGATTCCGTGGACCGAATGGCAGCGGAGTCAGCACGTCTGTCTTGCCAGCGACTTGGACGAAATCCGAGGTTGCCTTTGACGTGCAACTTCCCGGTGTCGGACATTCATGTCCAGTGATTCTCGGGGACAAACTGTTCATCCAGAGCGCCGATGCAGACTCGGCCAAGCAATATGTGCTGTGCTTGAATTCTCGCACGGGAAACGAGATCTGGCGAAAAGAGTTTGATATCGATTCATATCATATTCACGCGCGAAACAGTTTTGCATCGGTGACGCCGACGGTCGACAAGCATCACGTCTATGTTGCGTGGTCGACTCCGGATCAAACAACGGCAACCGCATTCAATCACAACGGCGAAATAGTCTGGCAACGCGAGCTTGGCGCATTCGATAGTCAGCACGGGTTTGGCACTTCGCCGATCGTGTACAAAGACTTGGTGATCTTGTGTCATCAACAAAAGAAACCAGACCGAAACGGACCGCGGACAGAAACAAGCTCCATTGTCGGGATGAACCGGATGACGGGCGAAATCGTTTGGCGGACAAGCCGATGGAGCGACACGGCTTCATATTCAGTGCCGTGCATTTTGGAAACAGAAGGAAAACCTGATCAGTTGATCTGCTGTAGCACAACCGACGGAATCTTCAGTCTCGATCCGTTGACTGGCGAAGAGAACTGGAAGAATGAAGTGTTCTCTATGCGCACCGTCAGTTCGCCTCAACTGGCAGGCGGTTTGATTTTCGGTTCAACCGGATCCGGTGCCAGCGGCAATTATGTGGTCGCACTCCGCGGTGGCAAGGATTCTGAAATCGCGTACAAGGTTGAACGTCAGGCTCCCTACGTTCCGACACCGGTTTTCAAAGATGGGCTTGGGTTTCTTTGGTTCGATAAGGGGATCGTCACTTGTATTGACGCGGCCACGGGCGAACAGCACTGGCAGAAGCGCATCGGCAATAACTTCTCTGGATCTCCTGTCATCGCTGGTGACAAAGTCTATTGCATCGCCGAAGACGGTGAGGTTTTCGTAATAGCGGCGTCCACTGAATATCAATTGCTCGGTACGACACCGCTCGGCGAGGACAGCCGCAGCACTCCGGCAATTGCCAACGGCCGCATCTATTTCCGCACCAACTCTCGCTTGATTTGTGTAGGAACCGATCGCGATCTGTAACGGAGTTCAAACAGCGACTGATGATTTGCGTTCCCTGGGAGTTTGCCATTGATGTCGGTGGAACGTTCACCGACTGTATCGCAAAAGATCCGCACGGCAGATTTCGACGGCACAAAACGCTCAGCTCTGGCGTCGTCAAGGGTACCGTCACGCACTGCCCAGGCACGACAAATTCCTTCACCGACGAAATCCGAGTTGGCGATCCCCGCAATATGTGGGCTGGATGGAAGGTTCGTTTTTTCGGCAAGCAATCCGGTGCGCACGATCAAATTGCAACTGTCATCTCATTTGATGACGCGACCGGCCAATTCGAATTAGACCGCAATATCTCTGCCTCGGTTGGGACGAAGTACGAACTTTGGTGCGATGAAGACGCGCCGCTCGTCGCGATTCGATACTTGACCGAAACGCCGCTTGGCGAATCGCTTCCGCCTATGAACGTCCGGCTGGGGACGACTCGTGGAACTAATGCGCTGCTGACTCGAACCGGAGCCGACACCGCGTTTGTCACGACGCGTGGTTTTCGCGACGTCCTGCGAATCGGAAACCAAAACCGGCCCGATCTGTTCGACCTAAACATCAAGCTGCCCGAGCTACTGTACAAATCCGCAATCGAAGTTAATGAACGAATCGCTGCCAACGGAGAAGTCCTAACACCGCTCGACGAGCAGCATCTGCGTGAGCGGCTTGTGGAATTGAAATCACTGCAAATCGAGTCGCTGGCGATCTGCTTTCTCAACGCGTACGCTAATCCGCAACACGAACGAATCGCAGGCAAAATTGCCGCCGATGTTGGATTTGCAAACGTCAGCGTTTCTCACGAAGTGTCGCCGCTAATCAAATTGGTCTCGCGTGGAGACACCACGACGGTCGACGCATACCTCAATCCGGTTTTGAGAAATTACGCTCAACGCATTCAGCAACAATTGGGCGACAGCCAATTACGGTTGATGACATCAGCCGGAAATCTAGTTCGCTCCGAGACGTTCTCGGGCAAAGACAGCATTTTGTCAGGCCCCGCAGGTGGCGTTGTGGGATTTGCCGCCGCTGCACGAGCTTGCGGAATTGAGCACGCGATCGGTTTCGACATGGGAGGGACCAGCACCGACGTCGCTCGATTTGACGGTTCGTTCGAACGGGAATACGAAACAGAAAAAGCCGGCGTCCGCATCGTCGCGCCGATGATGGCCATTCATACCGTTGCTGCGGGCGGAGGTTCCATTTGTTCTTTTGACGGTGTGAAACTGATCGTCGGACCAGCAAGTGCAGGCGCAGAACCTGGTCCCGCGTGTTATGGACGCGGTGGCCCGCTAACGCTAACCGACGTCAATCTATACTTGGGAAAACTGTCGTCAAATCACTTTCAGTTTCCACTTGATCACGAAACCGTGCGACAACGACTTGCTGAGATCCAAACGCAAATCGAATCGGCCATCGGCGACAAACTTTCGCTGCAGCGAATCGCCGATGGCTTCGTGCAAATCGCAAACGCCAACATGGCTCAGGCGATCAACGCAATCACTATTGCAAAAGGACACGACGCGCGAGAATACACTTTGGTCGCATTTGGCGGCGCCGGGGGTCAGCACGCATGCGGAGTGGCCGAGCAATTGCAAATCGAACGCGTTCTGATTCACCCCGATGCCGGAATCCTGAGTGCGGTTGGAATCAGCGACGCCACGATCGCTCGTCACGCTGCAGCCGGCGTCTACTCCGAGCTTACTGACGACACGACTCATTTGAATCAAGTGTTTGAACAGCTGGAAGAACAGGCCACTGCTGAAGTTTGCTCGGAAGGAGTTCCATTGCAAAGCATCGCTAGTCAGCGAAGTCTCGACCTCCGGTTCCTCGGCACCGATTCACCGATTTCGGTCGACTGGTGCTCGGATTTGAAATCTGCTTTTCACGCGGCTCATCGACACCGCTTCGGGTGGACCGATGAAAACCGTGCGATCGAAGTGGTCACGTTGCGAGTCGAAGCGACGAGCGTTACTGCCAAAGAAGAACACAGCTCTTCGCGGTCTCCTGCTACTACCCAACCTGCGTCTCGCATTTCGACAACCACGATGGTTTTTGCGGACGTCGAGCATGAAGCAGGCGTCTATGAACGATCTGCGATGACTGAAGGCGACGTCGTGACCGGCCCGGCGCAGATCCTTGAGCCGCACGCCACCACGATAGTCGATCCGGGCTGGACCGCGACGACACTCCGCGGCGGCGAACTCCTGCTGAAACACGAACGACTCACTGATCACAACCAAACGACAACGGAAATAGATAACGGTGAAACGCACGCCGATCCCGTGCGGCTCGAGATCTTCAATCGTCATTTTGAGGCGATTGCCGAGCAGATGGGAATCACGTTGCAGAAAACTTCCAGCAGCACGAACGTTAAAGAACGCCTTGATTTCAGCTGCGCAATCTTCACGTCGGCCGGAAGTCTTGTCGTGAACGCCCCTCACATTCCCGTACATTTAGGCGCGATGGGCGAAACAGTCCGAGCGATTTTGGAGGATCACACGGATCTATCGCCCGGCGACGTTTTCATCACGAACGATCCGTATCGTGGCGGTTCTCATTTGCCCGACGTGACGGTGATCACTCCGGTGTTCGACGAACACACGCAAGAGCTTTTATTCTTCACGGCGAGCCGCGCCCACCACGCGGAAATCGGAGGAATGACGCCGGGATCGATGCCTCCGTTTTCAAAAACGCTCGCGGAAGAAGGCGTTTTGATTCGCAGCCGGAAGCTAATCGATGCCGGTGAATCACGATTTGACGAGTTAGCTGCGTTGCTTTCGTCCGGTCCGTTTCCCTCACGAGACGTCCCAACGAATCTCGCTGACGTATCGGCTCAAGTCGCAGCGAACCGACAGGGCGCGCGAGATCTTCTGTCGCTGACGAAGACTCGCGGATGGTCAACGGTATCGGCCTACATGCAGCACATCCAGGCCGCCGCTGAACAGAAGACTCGGCAAGCGCTCGGAAGCATGCCGGACGGCGAATACGCGTTCTCAGATCGTCTCGACTGCGGAGCAGAAATCAAAGTTGCGATCACAATCGTTGGAGACTCCGCGACGATCGATTTTTCTGGGACATCGGCAGTTCTCCCCACGAATCTGAATGCCAACCGAGCGATCGTGACAGCCGCCGTTTTGTACGTCTTGCGGACAATGATCGGAGAACCGATTCCACTCAACGAAGGCGTCCTGGCGCCAGTCGACATTGTCATTCCGGAATCGCTGCTTGCGCCGCCGCGTTTCGATGATCCTAATGATTGTGCAGCAGTCGTGGGCGGGAATGTCGAAACATCTCAGCGAATCGTTGACGTTCTGCTCGGCGCGCTCAGCCTATCTGCAGCCAGCCAGGGAACGATGAACAACTTCTTATTTGGCAACGAGTCCTTTGGGTATTACGAAACGATTTGCGGCGGAGCAGGCGCCACGGCTTCAGCGCCCGGAACGGACGCCGTTCACACACATATGACGAACACTCGCATCACCGATCCGGAAGTGTTGGAACAACGTTATCCAGTTCGCGTTCGGGAATTCTCCATCCGATCTCAGTCAGGCGGAGCCGGATTTCACGGGGGAGGCGACGGCGTCAATCGCGAAATAGAGTTCTTATCTCCGTTGACAGTTTCTTTGTTGACTCAGCGTCGAGAATTCCCGCCCTACGGTTTAAGCGGTGGCGGTCCGGGGAAGTGCGGCGAGAACTCTCTCTATCGAGCAAATGGCGAGTCCACAATCCTACGCGGCTGCGACCAAGTGACAGTCGAACCAGGCGACCGGATCTGCATTCGAACGCCCGGCGGCGGCGGTTACGGCCAGTGTGAAGACCATTAGGCCTGCGCCCGCCGCTATTCCGCATTTCCAAACTTTGGTCGAATTTAAACTTCTGTTTTGATAGACTTTTTTGAGGAACAGAAAACCGCGTCGAATTCGATTGGGTCAGCGAACTGTGGCGAGACAGCGTTTATCTCTTGAGGCATTGATCGCGATCTGCGATCAGATCAAATCGGTTGCCGATTCGGGTGTCCCTCTGCCAAATTCGCTCGTGGCCTCATCCAGCGACCTCAACAAACGCTTATTACCTCAAGTTAGAACGCAACCGCCCGATGGTACAGACTTCGTTTCCGCGATCACGAACGATAGTTCTTTGCCACCGCTGCTTAAAACTGTTGTGGAAGCGGGCACAAAATCTGGACGATTGTCAGCCGCGATTGAATCGTTGAGCGATTCTGCCAAACGCTCGTTATTCATCCATCGCAAAATCACGCAAGCGTTCATCTATCCCGCGATTATTCTTTTGCTGGTTGCCGGTCTAACGTTTTTCATCATTCGTTTCTTTCCGGAGCGAGTCCAGCAATTTACAGTTGCGCAGAAAATCGAATTCGCTTCGTGGATTCAGGCGATGCTGCCCGCGATCCAGTGGATTACGAATTGGATTTGGTTGCCATGCATCGCACTCGTTGTGGTGATGATCGGTTGGTCGATACTATCTGGTCGTGCGATCGTTACCGATTCTCATTGGATGCAGTCTGTGATTCGGTGCATACCATGGGTTGGGCGACTGAATCGGCTGGGGCAATTGTCCACGTTTACCGACTTGCTGGCGTTGTTTGTTGAACAAGAGATTCCATTGCACGAGGGTTTGCCGCTTGCCGCGAGCGCCACGGGCGATCGCAAAATGGTGGCCGAATGCAACCAATTGGCCATCGCCGTGCAACAAGGCCAAACAGCGATGCACGACGTCGCGCAGGTTGTCGCGGTCCCGAATCTTCTGCGATGGCAGTTGTCGGCGGGAATGACGCAAGAGGAACTTGTGAGATCGCTTCGATCGGCGGCTCGCAATTATCGATACCAAGCGGAACAGCTGGCTGACCGCTGCAGCATTCGGTTGCCGGTCTATTTCACGATCTTGATCGGCGGTTCCGTTACGCTGTTGTACGCCGTCATCGTTTTGGCACCGTGGTATTCGCTTCTGGAGAACCTCGCGTTTTAGTCATGTTTTCCAGAAACTCACTCACGACTGCCGAAGCTACAGAACTTGCCGAACGAATCGGCGAGATCGCGGCTACTTCGTATCCTTTGCCGGAGGGATTGCAAGCAGCGGCGTCCAGCGTTTCCAATCGACGAGTTCGTAACGGCTTGCTGAGAATCTCCGAACTGCTTTCTCGAGGAACCGGAATCGAACAAGCGGTTCAGCAGTCCGTTCAGGGCGTGCCTCCGTTTCTGATCGGCATTCTTCACGTTGGCGCCAAACAAGGAAAACTACCCGTCGTGCTGACGGAACTAAGTGAGCACTATCGTGACTCGAGTGCCGTTCGAAACCAAGTTTCTGCAACACTGTGGTATCCGATTTTCGTTGTCGTGATTTTCCTCGCACTGGTGTCGTTCATGCTGACCACTATTGTCCCTGTGTTTGCGGTAATCTTTGAGGATTTTGATACCGAGGTTCCTGCGGCCACAGAATTCGTGATTGGCTTGTCGAGGCAATTCCTTCCTGTCGTCGTGCCGAGCATCGCGTGCTTCATCCCGTTTGTAATCGCCGTCCGAATCTTCGGCGGTGCAGCGAATTGGTCGCGCCTGATGTGCACGGTCCCAGCGTTTGGCTCGCTGCTCCGATGGAGTTCATTTATTGAGCTGGCTCAACTACTTCGGCTACAAGTGTCCCAAGGCGTTCCCATTCCTGAAGCTCTGCGATCGTCCTCGTTAGCACTTCGAGACGCGAACCTTGCGAACGCTGCGAAAACCATGGCGGCTCAAGTCGACAACGGCTGGTCGCTTGCTGACGCGATGGACTCGCACACCGAAGTCCCGGGTGGAATCTCGCCAATTCTTCGCTGGGGCGAAACGCACAATGAGTTGCCGCACGCGATCGACACGATCAGCGATTTACTCAGCGGCCGAATTCGCCACCGAGCGGCGATGATTAATATGATTCTGCCTCCCGCAATGTTGATCGGCGTCGCGAGCTGCACGCTGTTTTTATTGTCCTCGATACTATCACCGTTGGTTAATTTAATACAGAATTTGTCGCGATGAAGTTTGTTTAGAGTTCAAGAATGGTAGCCGTTTTTTTTACAGCCATTGGCGTTTTGATGTTCGCATTTGCGATACTTTGGTATCAGCGATTGCGGCGGCTTGCGGGACGGCGGATTACGAGCGTTCGCTCACGAGGTTTCGGCGGATTCGCATTGCTTGGCTGGATCTTGATGAACCTTTTGGGCTTGCTGCTCACGGGACCGCTTGTGGTTCTGCAGTTTGTCCTGATGATTTTGTACAGAGCAGGTGAACGACGAGCGTTAATGGAAACACTCGCGGCAGCAGCAAGAAAAAACATTCCGCTGAGCGTGGCCGCTCGATCTTTTGCACTCGATCGAACTGATGATTTTGCAACACGGACAGTTGCATTCGCCGACGCCTTGGATACAGGATCGCCGTTTCGCGTCGCGTTGCTGCGAGCCCGAATTTCGTTGCCCGCTTCGGCTACATTGGCGTTACGAATGGCCGGTGAGACCGACAACGATTTGGCCCGATCGTTGCAAGACGCGTCAAGTTATGATGCAAAGGTTGGTACCGAGATCATCCGGTTTGTCGAACGTGCGATGAACTGCGTCGTCACGCTGGCGTTTCTGATTTCGGTTTTCACATTTGTGTGCGTGATGGTCATGCCGACTTATCAACAGATTTTCGAAGACTTCGCTGTTGAGCTGCCTGCGATCACAGAAATGGTCATCACATTCGCTGAGTTTGTTTCGAAGTATGTGGCACTGATTGTCGCGTTTGCAGTGGTCTTTGTGTGGTATGCGGCGTATCAACTCTTCCGCTGGCTTGGGTTCAACTTCCCTAGACTGCATCCGCTGCCACTGCCGTTGCTGCGTGCGTTCTACAGCCCGATTTTGCTCCGAGCGATTTCACGAGCAATCGACGACAATGTGCCGTTACAAGATGGCATTCGCAACATTGCCGTCAACTTTCCTGACCAACAAGTAGCGAAGCGAGTCACGATTGTCGCCGATGGAGTCGATCGAGGCGGATGCTGGATCGAGGCACTGCGCAAGCAAAAGCTCATTACCGTTCCGGACGAAAAGCTGCTGAAATCGAGCCAGCAACTCGGTAACGTCAATTGGGCAATCTGCGAAGTCGCCAATCGAAAGACCGAACGCTTGACGCACAAACTGAATCTCTTGACGGAACTCGTATCGCCGATTCCGACGATCCTCATCGCGATTCCGATCGGTTTTTTTGGCGTTGCCATGATGCTCCCGTTGTCAGTACTCATCCAGAACTTATCGCTATGATTGCAGGACAGGCAACAAATCGATTGCGGCAGAATTGGTCGACACGACGGCAAGGCTTCACGTCGATCGATTTCGTGGCGGCGACAGTCATTTTCGTCGGCGTAATCTTGCTCACTACACAGTTACTGTTTGGCGTTTCGGCGAACAGCAAGCTCCAAAGGAAACGTTTTCGCGCCACGCAAACCGCCGCGAATCTTGCCGAAGTTGTCTCCGCGGTTCCTTTTTCAGAATTGGACCAGTTGCAAAGTCCTCAGCCGGATGAACAGATTGCGGCGCTACTCCGATCGTGCAGCGGCGACGAACTGTCTCTTTCACAGAAGCTCACAGTCCATTCCGAATCCGATGGCTCAAAACGAGTCGACATCGAAGTGGCTTACGGCAAACCGGATCGATCCGTAAAGCTGTCCGTGTGGCGGTTTGACCGACAGGAGACGAGCGATGGCAAATAGTTTTCGCAATCGGCGTTTGTCCTGCGTTCACCGGAGTCGTTACGGTTACACGATGGTTCACATGCTCGTCGCGCTGACACTGATGTCGGCTCTGCTTGCAGTTTCCGCCACCGTGATTGTCCGCATCGTAGATGCGGAAGCGGTAATGCGGCAAAACGCCGAATGGCAGGTCACCGCGACTCGACTAGACGAAACTCTTCGCGCCGACGCAAACGGTGCCTCAAGCGTCCAATTAGACGACCAAACGATTCGGCTTGCCACCAAATCCGGCCGAATCGAACTTGTGTGGGACGGCAAAGCAACAGCCATTCGGCGGACGGAATACGATCAGGATGGAACGGTCACACTCCGCGACAGCTTCTTGATGCCGCACGATGCAGCCGTCGAATGGTTGATCGAAGATGGGCCGGATCAAAGTCGATTTGTTTCTCTGCGAGTTTCGCGTCCGCAACCAGACGCCCCTCCAAAGTTGTTGTTTCATACGGTCGCACATGTTAACCGTTATCAAAAACTCACCAACGGGGATTCGCAATGAACGCTTCTTCGGCCAATTTGACCGGTACTCCGCACGACCAAAACGTTTGCGGTGCGATGCTGTTAAGGCGAACGGCAGAAGAGATTTTACCCGTAGACTCGCGGCTCCGCCCGCGAGTGCCAGCGATCGGAGTCGCTGGACTACAAACGGCTGGTAGACTTTTATCTTCCGCTCGCCTAAAACCACGCCGCGGTGTGGCGGTGCTTGTCGTCTTACTTGTCGTAATCGTTGTTTTCGTCGGAACGGCCGCATTTGGAAGATGGATCATGCACGGCCATAAGCTAAGTCGCATCCATCAACAGCAGCTGCAAGCGAACGCCCTCGCGGAGTCCGGTTTGGAACGTGCAATTCGAAAGTTCCAAGAGGACAACAGTTTTGCAGGCGATTCGTGGAACGTGACTCAGCCTCTGTCGCGGCCGGGAATTGTGAATACGAAAATCGCTCGCGATGATAATGCAATTACGGTGGAAACAATCGCACTTTACCCATCCGATTCGCAGTTACCGCGCCGAGCTGTCAGGTCTCTACGAATTGATAGCTCTCAGCCACGCGTCTCAAGCACAGAATCAGAAGTGGAATAGCCATGGCCAGAAAACAACATTTGCATAATCTTCGACCTGGTTTCACGCTGGTTGAATTGCTTGTCGTGATCGCGATCATCGCGATTTTGGTTCTGTTGCTGTTGCCCGCAATCAACGCAATTCGCGAATCGGCGCGGCGCACTCAGTGCATTTCGCGAGTTTCGCAGCTGCTAGTCGCATTACACAGCTATGAGAACGCCCACGGCGAATTTCCCGTTGGCGCGAAGAATCCGACTCGGCCGATTTTGAATCAACCCACTGGCCAACATCATGGGTGGCTAATTCCGCTCCTTCCTCACATCGAGGAACATAATGTTTATCGGCTGATCGACCAATCGGTCAGTGTCTATCATCGCAATAACAAGATCGCAGCGGCATCTGCTCCACACTTTCTTGTTTGCCCGAGTAGCTGGGAAGTCGAATACGGTTACCAATCGACATACTGCGGTGTCCACCACGACGTGGAAGCGCCGATCGACGTAAACAACAATGGAGTTTTTCGACTAAACCAAGCCACGAAGAAACGTGACATCACCGATGGTTTGCGGCATACGCTGTTTATCGGAGAGGTCGACGACTTTATTCCGGGCTTGGGCTGGTTGTCGGGTACTCGCGCGACGCTTCGCAATACTGGAGTCGGCATGAACTTGACCGGCCCCGATGCGAAAGCGAGACCGATCGTAACGCCCCAGATGATCAAGGAGTTCGAAGAGTCGATATCGTCAACGGGCAAAGACTACGGCTTAAACGATGAATATGAAGCTGCCGCTCTTTTCGACGAATACTCTTCTGACGAAGATGCAGCCGACTCTTCCACCGGAGAAATTGCCGAAGCCGAATCAGATGATGATGAAATAGTCTACGACGATGAAGGTGGATCGCCCGACGATAAACCGAAGAATCCGTTGCTCGATCCGTTTGCCGCGGCAAAACGAAATCGCACGTACGTGGGAAGCTTTGGCAGCAGCCATTCCTCGCCGGGAGCCGTGTTTGGGTTTGGCGATGGCCACGTTCAGTTTCTGTCCGAAAACATCAACCTAAAAGTGTTGCAGCAACTAGCCAACCGCCACGACGGGCAGTCGATCGACGACGACGATATCAAGTAGCCGCATGACATTAGAAACTGCATCACGAAATTCCTACACGACTGTTTCTCTGTTCAAGCTGGTCTTGTGGGGAGCCGTCGGCTCGCTCGTACTACGTCGAGTCGTGCGTGCAGTACTTGACGAAGGGATGTCTGAGTATTCACTTGCCGGGCTGATTGTACTTTTTGCTTTGATCGGGCTTCTTGTTGGCGGAGCCACAGGAATGACGCAATACCGAATTGGAAGAGGACTGCTATCAGGGCTGGGAGTTGGATTCTTGGTCGGAGCTTTCGTTGCGTGCATCTTTGCCACTGCCGATCAACTCGGAACAGCATCGACCACGGTGGTCATGTCGATCGCAGTCGTCTTGTGGGGGCTGGCCGAGAACGTACTTTCTGCAAAACAGCGACGAACTGCTCTTAGCTCCATGCCGCCGCCGCACACGAAAGCGGACTAGTAGTCCAACAAACCTTCGTCTTCGCGTAGCGCGTAGTGGATCTTGCTAACGATCCCGACCGAAAGGAAGTTTAGCAACTTCCACTACGCGAAGATTAAGCTGTTAGCCGAACCGTAGTGTCACGGACGGCAACTACCTTTGTTTAGCCTTCAAGATCGGTGAGTCCCAGCCTTCAATGTCGCTCGGCTTTGCGTCTGTAATGGATGGCTTGAAGCTATACGTCGTCGGGTTGTAGGGCCCCACGAACGAGACATCGCCGTCTGCGCTGATTTCGTCGTCCATGCCCATGCACCAAAGAGTAGCGTTGATGATCATGCGACGAACGCCCTCGCTAAGAATGTCTTCCGATGCACCTTGCGTCGAACAGAACGCTCGGCCTTCTTTTCCGCCTTTGAATGTGTAACTGCGAACCCACGCGGCTGGTTGCGGCAATTTATCTTCGATCGGTTTAGCCCCGACTTCCATTGATTCCAATACTCGATTCGTTGCGAGGATCGTGGAGCCGGGCATCGGCCGCGCCGAATACGCTCCGGCCATGGCGTGCATGTCCTTCACGCCTCGCATGATCGGATGCTCGTTCTGTTCGGGCACGACGTGCATTGCCGTCGCAAACGCGTGGTTTCTGCCGTAATGACCAGCCCCAAGACTTGGATTCCACGTTTCACCCAAGACCTGCCGCCCGAAACCGCCAACGAAATCGTCAGCGCCATAATTGTAGTTGTGATACTCATACGTGCCTTTCAGCCCGTTGAACGCATGAGTCGTCGTTCGCAGACCGAGCACTGGCCCGCCACGTTTCAAGTACGCCTCGAATTTCTCCATCCACGCATCTTCCGGATGTACGAATCGCAAAAACAGAAACAGCATGTCCGCGTCATCGATTGCCTCAATTCCCGGAATCAAGCTGGAGCCCGGTTTGATGAGCCCGTCGGGAGTCTGGCCGAAAAGCACCGTGCACTTGAAACCGTAACGCTTCGCCAAAATGCGAGCGATTGCCGGACACGTTTCCTCACCGCGGTACTCGTGATCCGAAGCGATAAACAAAATATGTTTGCCCTTGCCTGGCCCGGTTTCTCCTTCGTAAACAACGTGGTCGGCAGCCATCGTGCTCGAGATTAGAAGGAACGCAGCCGCTACTGCGGTCAAGATTAGTCGTGCGGTCATTATGATTTCTTTTTGTTGAGTTGCGTCGAATTCCGTGAACGGTTTTTGTGTCGTGCAACATCGTACCAAATCTGGCAGTCGGCTACTCTCCGATAACTTTTACCAGCACTCGTTTGGGACGGCGGCCGTCAAATTCGCCGTAGAAGATCTGCTCCCAGGGCCCGAAGTCTAGCTTTCCTTCGGTAATCGCAACGACGACCTCGCGCCCCATAATCTGACGTTTCATATGAGCATCAGCGTTGTCCTCACCCGTTCGATTATGAGCGTATGTTTTCGGTGACGCGTCGAAGGGAGCCAACTTTTCCAGCCACTTTTTGTAGTCTTGATGCAGTCCAGATTCGTCATCGTTGATAAACACGCTGGCCGTGATGTGCATCGCGTTGACCAGAACGAGGCCCTCCTGCACTCCACTTTCGGCCACGATGTTGTCGATTTCTGGCGTGATGTTTTGGAATTCCATTCGAGCCGGTAGATTAATGGTTAAGTGAACCGTGTGCGATTTCATTCTGATTCCTTATTTCGAATTGCGATGACGAAGTCTTACTCGAATCTGATTCCGTTTCGCAAGATCCTAATAACGACGAAATTACTTTATGCAACTGACCGACCACAAAGTACGCGAACTTCGATCACAGTTTCCGGCGTTGGCTCGCCAAGCAAACGGGCGCGAAGCCGTTTTTCTCGACGGTCCGGCCGGTACTCAAGTTCCATCGTCCGTGATCGACGCTATCGGACACTATCTGAAAACTTGTAACGCCAATTGCCACGGAGCGTTTGACACCAGCGTTGAAAGCGACCGCTTGCTCGATTCTGCTCATCAAGGAGTTGCCGATTTCCTAGGTGCCACCGACAAAGACTGTATCGCATTCGGCCCGAACATGACAACAATGACGCTGGCACTATCGCGCGCGATTGGTCGAAGTTGGAAACAAGGCGATGAGATGGTTCTTTCAGGGCTGGAGCACGATGCCAACTTCACTCCGTGGATGCTTGCCGCCGAAGATGCTGGAGCCACTGTTCGGATCGCGGATGTTCACGCAGATGATTGCACTCTGAATATCGACGACTTGCAGTCGAAGATTAACGAACGAACGCGGCTTGTCGCGGTTGGCTGCGCATCGAACGCAAGCGGATCCGTCAATCCGGTCGCCGAGATTTGCTCGATGGCTCGCGAGGTCGGAGCCTTGTCGTTTTTGGACGCGGTTCATTACGCGCCGCACGACTTAATTGATGTCGAACGATTCGGCTGCGACTTTTTAGCTTGCAGTGCCTACAAGTTTTTTGGACCGCACGTTGGAATTCTGTATGGGCGACGTGAGTTACTCGAATCAATCGTACCATACAAACTGCGTCCCTCACCAAACGAACTTCCCGGCCGCTGGATGACCGGAACTCAGAACCACGAATGCATCATGGGGACGCTTGCTGCAGTCGATTACATCGCTCAGCTCGGCAAGGACCTTCAGGCGACCGCGACAAATCGACGAGACTCCCTCATCGCCGCATATTCAGCGATTCGCGCTTACGAGCGAGAACTGTGTGACGTGTTGCTTGATGGACTGGCTGAAATAGATGCCATCAAAGTCTGGGGCATCACCGATCCATCAAATCGTGCCAATCGACTTCCGACCGTTTCAGTGACACATTCGCGAATGAGTCCAAAACAGCTTGCCAAGCGATTGAACGACGCCGGGATTTTCGCGTGGCACGGAAATTACTATGCGTTACCTTTAACCGAACGGATCGGTGTCGAACCAGACGGAATGGTTCGGCTGGGATTGGTTCACTACAACACTCGCGAAGAGGTCGAATATCTTCTGTCGGTTCTGGCCGCGATTTGAAAGCTACGTTGCCGATGAACTCTGGAATGTCACCACATGCTTGTGTGAAACCATCAGTCAGTTTTCACACAGTCTCGCAGGGCACAAGCCCGCTAAGGAGGAATGAAAGAGTGCGAAACTTCACGACCTCGCTATTGACACAGGTCATTTCGCCCATATAAATACACCCGTTGGTGGCACCAGGAATAGTAGTTTTTTTGTATGCTTATAGTTAGTTGTAACTTTTCGGCCGTTTCTGCGAATAACACATTGATGGGATACATTTATCTGGATTGCTCAGTCTTTGGAGGACAATGATGTCAAACAACACAAGTATCAAACAACACAAGTATCAAACAACACAAGTATCAAACAACACAAGTATCGAACAACACAAGCATCAATTCTAACGGAATGTGCACGCAGTAGATTTCGCAGATGCTTGTTGGCGTTTCTGTTGAGCATAGTGCCGGTGCTTGTCGCCCCGCGGCCGTTGGTTGGCCAGCTTGTGCTCGAGCGCTGGGACGAACTGCAGGTTGCGTATTCTTCCGCCCTAGCGACGTCTACGATTAATGGAATAGCAGCCTCAGATCCCGTTCCTCCTGACAACCCGCCACCTTACCACTTCGGTGGATTCGGCCCGACGACACATGTTTTTTCCCACGTTTCAGATGCACAGACAGTTGGCGGTCTGACATACGGGACAGATGCGTTCGGTCGTGGGTCTACAATCCAATGGATTTCAGGAACGACTTCGCACCCAGCACTGGGAGGAATTGCGCAAGGTGAGGCGAAATCGGAAATCTATTTACCTGGCCAGCCTGCTAACCCTCTTCCCCAACTTTCAGCGATCGGACAAAGCCGATCTCGAACCCGCGCATCCGCTTGGTATGCAATCGACCAAAACGTCTACCCCGAAGACAACCTTGGGCCGTATTCGGTAGCGGTAACAACCAGATTTCAATGGAGCGGATTTGGTGATGAGCCAGACGCTGGAACTCGAATGAATGTAGACATTGGACCGAAAGAGCTCAGAGCAGATTGGAGCCCTTCCAACAACGCTTGGTTCATCTATGAAGCCGAAGATGGCGGGGTGTGGAGCATGGTTGACTTGGAGCTTGGAAAGACCCTGGATTCCACGGTAAATACAGGATTTGGAACAACTTACTCCGCTGAAGTCCGAGCAGAAGTTGAATGCAATGATGAGCGGACGTATGAGCGAACGACGGAGAATCTGCTTGGCCCGTTGTACACGCAAAAACGCGCGCAAGTCGATCTGGATTTCGTAGTATCTGGAAGTCCGTGAGGATGATAGACGGCTGCTCTACTGCAATCCGCAATGCAAAGGAGATCTGAATTGGCTAGGTTAGTTTGTGCCTTGGCGTTGGCTTGGTTTTCAGTTTTTGCCTCATCTTCACATGGAGATGATTCGAATGAGGCCAAATTAGAACGAGATCGTGCGCATTCATTGTCAAGGCAAGATCGTGTTCGCGAGTTCACGACATTGCTCGATATGGCTGCCGTTGGACCGATACAACGCACATTGGAAATGACTGATGAGCAGGTCGAAAAACTAAACGCTTTGCTCGCGAAAGTACGAAGTGAAATGCTTGACATCGCGGACAACGCGGCGTCATTGACAGGTCAGGCCAAAAGTGAGTTTCTAACTCAAGAGGTTAAACGCGTCCAACGCATTGGCGAAGATGGGCTTGAGCAGTGCATACTTCCTCATCAGATCGCGGTTCTAAAGAGAGAGCTTTTGGGTCGGCGAATTCATGAAGAGGGTATCTATGGATTGTTGCGAAGTGATGATCTTTTCGATATTGCGTCGCTTGGGATATCAGACGACAAGATTGAAGAAGTAAAAAAGGAAACATTCGTTGTGCACGGTCAACTCCGAAAAGATTTGGCGGATTTGCACAAAGAATACATTACCGCGGTCAGAAAGCTCGAAATAGCAGCCTGGAAAAGAAGTCTAGAGCCTCTGACAGAAGAACAACGGGGCAAGATCCAAGAACTTGTTGGGCCTGAATTTCGAATCGATAGCCAGCGTATTCGCTAGTGCCAGTAGGCGCTGCTATCACCATCCGCTTGCTGTCGCAGCACTGCTGCAACAGCAAGCACTCGTGGCACAAACTCCACAGCGTTTCGACTTCCATGAATATGCGTCTAAGCGCCTCTCAATCACCAATGACTCTTGCACATGGTTTGCGTATTGCTGACTGCGACCGAGTGATTCGCTGCTAATTGTTATTCTCGGCCTCCTCCGATTCCTAAGTTCAATCAGCGTCAAAAACGCTCTGCGACATTGACACGCGTTTGCGGTTTTGAGTACAAGTCCTCGCCGCATCACTGCATGCGTCTTGCGTATTTGTCGACTCAGCAAGCCAAACACTGCGCGAAGAACTAATGACAATTCAACAATTCCTGACTGCAACAATCGACGAGCATCGCCCAACGATCCGGTCCCAAGGCGTCGAAGTTGATCTCGATTGCGACCATGATATTACTGCGGTCCTAACGCCAGACGTACGATGTGCAGTTGACCTTTTGTTATTTCACGCCATTGAATGTTCGACGACTGGTGGAACCGTTTCCGTTTCAGTCGTACAGACATCGACTGACGTTAATATCGAAATTGCCGACAGTAGCGATCTGTCTGTCGAATCAGCGTGCGCAGGTTCAATCGCAGTCGCGCGAGCCACACGCCAACTACGAATTGCAGGTTGTTCCATGAAAGTGCTCAACTGTCCGCAGGGAGGCGTTGCCTACTCGATTAACGTCCCGCGTTTGGCGAGAGCGGCCGCATAACTTCCACTGTGGATACATTACTTGTAGCGGTTTCGAATAAGCGTTCATGGACCGAACCAAACAAATAGTCGACGTCATCCGACGAAAGAGCGATTGGCTCTCACCGGGGTCAAAGCTAGTAGTACTCTTGGTCGTTGCGATCGCCGCAAGTCTTGGCTTACTAGTACATTCAACTTCGACGCCATCCACAGAATTGCTCTTTGACAGCCGTACGTTTACAGCGGCAGAACTCGGACAGATCGAAGTTGCTTTCGCGAAAGCTCAGCTGGCCGATTACACAATTGTCGGGCGCCAGATTCGCATTCCGACGAAAAAGCGAACTGAATACGTCTCCGCTGCCGCAGAAGCCGGTGTGCTGGAATCGACGAAGAGTCACGCTACAGACGCGTTCAATCAGGTCAGCGTCCTGGAAAATAGTACTACAAAAAAGGCACGATTTCATCACGCCAAAGAACAGGATCTAGCAGAAGCGATCCGCGAGCTTCCTCAGGTTTCGGCAGCAACGGTTCGCGTCGACATTCAACAGCCACACGGATTTGCCCAACCGACAGCGACCGCGAATGTCCGAGTAGAATGCGAAAATAACAAGCCGTTGCCGGTCGAGACAGTGGAAACGATTCGCCAACTCGTTGCTGACGAGTTTCACGTCCTGTCGCCGCTCAACGTAGGCGTGACTGATCTAACGTCGAACAAGCCCTATCCAGCAGGAACAAAAATCAAACTGGCGAGACAGCCCAGCACCGGCGCGTTCACTCACAACGAGGCATTAGAACAACACGTCCAAGCAAAAGTCGAATCGAGCCTGCGCGGGTACGGTGCTCGTGTCGTGGTTAACACTCGGCTAGCCGCGTCAAACGACGCTTCGTCAAAGCAGCTTTGCGTGTACGTTGAGGTCCCTGCCGACTACTACTTCCGAAAACTTAAGCGACGTAGCGAAGCACTCACAGGCTCCTCAGCCGGACACCCCACAGCGGATCAGTTTAAGGCACTGCGGGCCGCCACGGAAGCGAAAATTCAACGAACGACTCAACAACTCTGTGGCGAGGCGGTTGTGGTTGCAGTAACCACGGGTGACAACGTCCTGTCCGTCGACTTGCCTGCGTCGCGACCGGCCTGGTCGTTGCGTGATTGGTTTTCCCGGAACTGGCTGATCGTGGTTCTTGGCGGATCCGTCGGTTACTTCGTCTGCCACTATCATTTGCAGTCGAAGAAAACGAAGCTTAAC
>JAGQPC010000333.1 GCA_020426925.1 Planctomycetales bacterium
GACGCGTACTCGGGCAATCTACCGGCCGCCTCCAATAGTACATCTTGAACGACGTCGGATGGATCCAACCTCGCTCGCAGACGACGATCCAGACGCATGGCGACCATTTGTCGCAATCGAATTCGATGCATCTGCATCAACTCGTGCGTTGCCGCATCGCTACCGTCGATCGCGCGATCGAGCAAACCAGAAATCTTGGGATCATTCAGTTGCATTCTGACTCCGTATCAGCTGGCGCACGTGGCAATAACGATGGCTCAAGACCGATATCGTATCTTGTTGGTAACGCACAGCAACGAACCGGGTCCGCTCAAATCGCAAGTCGGCCCTTGACGTTATCAGCCCTGGTTCGCGAGTTGCGGAGCCGACGTCAATGCGTTGTGGCTCATGGTGGCATCCTCTATTCATTCATGCCCAGCGCAGTCGTTTGCTCCAGAAGCCGACAGCGACTAAAAGGACGTATATCGCCGCCGATGATGGTTCTGGAACCGAGTGAACTGCTTGGGCATTCGTTTCGAACCCGCCATCCTGAAAAGCGATCGTCAGGTCGCTCGTGTCGAATTCGCCATCGCCATTCCAGTCACCGGTGGCCCACGTAGAGTTCTGAGCGATTCCGTCCTCGTACTGACCTGCTTTAAAGACGGCGACTAGATCACTTGTACCAAAACTGCCATCGAGGTTCGCGTCACCGAACGATGTGCCTTTCAACTGTTTCACCCACTGTGTCCGATCAGAATCGTTCACCAGTGCATCACCGTTTAAATCGAAAAAAAGATCGTTCTCGCCACTGCGAATTTCTGCATTGAGTCGATCGATGTCGGCCGCATCCAAATCGTAGTCGATGCTGAAATCGCCTTCGGTCCAGCGGTCGATAAAGCGATAGTAGGCATCATCAAAACTGACATCTAGGTTAGCGGGTGTCGCATGCTCAGAGTGCACGTATCCACCGATGTAGGCTTCTGTCTTTCCGGTGGGCCAAATCGGATCTGGGTCCAAGAAGACCAATTGAGGCGTGGCTGGTTCCGCGTCACCTGCTCGCCAGTATTTCAGGGTTGCGCGGTTATCGATCGTTGTACCTTCCAAGATCCAATCTTCACCGACTTGAAATGGCGTTTCGCCTGTTTCCGACACAACGTGTTCTGTGGCCGGAATCGACCCTCGGAAACTCCCAATGCTGAATTCGCCTGTTTCCGTTGAGGCAAAGAAGCCATAGGCCGTCGTGCCAACCGTGTTTCTCAATCCGTTCAGGATGTCACTGCCTTCTTCGTTGGATCGGACCTTCACGCGAAAGCTACCATTTCGGAAATCGGGGCTCTGCTCGTTCTCAGTGCGCGATGTCAATTTGAAAATCGAAAACATCGATGCGTTGTCGTTGCCAGAGCCTGTGCCGGGCGGAATTGGCAATAACGATTGCATTCGGTATTCGCCGTTTTCAACCGAATAATTACCACTGCCAAGCGAAGCTGGAATGTTTTGCACGCGACTCCAACCAGCTTCGTTCCCGTCCTCGAAATCATCATAGGTGATGGGAATCGGGACTGAGTCGATCTGAACGTAACGGAACGCCGCCTCACTCATTACAGCTGTGTCGCTGATCAAGACGCCACTTCTGCCGGACGTAATCGGTAGACCATCCGGAAGATCGGTAGACCATTGCGGTGCGAGCGGAGGGTTTTCGCTCACCGGCCAGACGCGGGCCGACAAATTCGCACCGCGTAGATCCATCTGGAAGATGAGGTCCTCCTGGAGTTGCTCGGGAGCGAGAACTGGGACAGCATCGAATTCATACACTCCACCGTGGGCTCGCACGACTAAGCTCGCGTCTAACGTACCGTCTGGATTAACCCAAGCGAAATAACCATCTCGCCCCATGGGTCCGCCGCCCCACCGCGACATTAACCCGGCAGCTCCCGAATCTAAACGCAGCTGGGTGCGTATGGAGACGTTCGTGTCGATCTCCTCAATTAGAGTGACGGCGCCACAACAACTGCCTTCCATCGTCGACAGCCACAGATCTCCGTCTTGCTCAATTGTCTGTACTGAAAGTTCCGTTTGCCACAACAGTGGATCCTGTTCGAACAAGCCCGCTTCTTCAAAGTGTGCGTAACCGAGCACTTTGGCATCGGACGCCCGAACCATGGCAAAGCTTACGCAGATGCCCAAAAGCACAAAAGAAATGGGACGCAAGAGGTTCTCTCTATCGCCGGTTTGTCTCATCATCAGTAGATACTCCTTCACGGTGTGGCTGAGAAATACAGGCACAAACAGTTACGGTCACTTACACACCGGCGCGGAATCGCTACTCCCGGACAGAGTCGATTGCGGACCAATCGGCGTGTGGGTGAGCGAGTTTGCACCACATACCAGAGAAACCCAACGTGAAGTTGATTTGGTCGCAGAGAATCTTCAGCTTTCACGCCAATATTTAGTTTTTTTCTTGTTTGATTCATTTGGCTGCACTGTACGTGATGCGTTCAGCCATGGACGAACTTGCTCTCGGCAACGTTGCAGTCTCGGCGAACTGTGACGACTCGGCGATTCGCAATTCTGTTCAGAATCGTTGCATGACTCTTGCCCTAGTCGAGCGAATTGGACACAACTTGCCTTGGCCTGAACAGCAATAAAAGGACCAGCACTTGGAAGGCGGACCGCAGCTTCACTGTTCCATTGAAACTGGTGCAGAGCGCCGTACACGCATGACCAACAGACACAGTGGTACTGCTGGAAGATTTTGAAATCGAAGAAAAAAGCAGAATGCGCGGTTCGCTGCGGACTGTTATCCGTCTATGTAGAAAGAAACAAATTGATGCCTGTTGACAAGGAACGACTTGAGCAGTTTCGAGACTATTTGCGGCTGGTCGCTCGATTGCACTTGGATGTGCGATTGCTGTCGAAGCTGGACGTGTCGGACGTTGTTCAGGAGACGTTACTGCGAGCTGTAGCGGCAGTAGATGACTTCCAAGGCGAAACACCGGACGAAGTGGCGGCTTGGCTCCGCAAGATCTTACTACGTCAACTGATCGATGAGTTTCGAAGGTATGGACAAGTCAAGCGAGACATCACGCTTGAGCGGACGATTGACGGGCTGGCTAATTCTTCGAATCAGCTCGAAGAGTGGCTAGTTGCGCCGGATTCGTCGCCAACAGAACGTGTCCAGCGAAACGCGGAGTTGTTGCGTTTGTCAGCAGCACTGGCCGAGTTGCCAGTATTGCAACGTGATGCCGTGGAGCTTCATCATTTGAAAGGACTTTCGATCTCAGAGATTGCCGAACAGATGGGCCGCACTTGCCCTAGCGTGGCCGGTTTACTGCGACGTGGACTGGCGGCGCTGAGAGTGAAGTTGTCTATCGAGAACGATCGCTACCTGCCTACATGATCTCAAAGCCCCCTCAACTCGATGACATCATCGCAGATTATCTTCTGGCGATCGAAAAGGGAGATGTAATCGACCCTGAGGAATTGGTTCAATCTCAGCCCGGTCATCGAGATGAGCTGCGGATATTCTTTGAAGATCGTCAGACGGTCGAGCGAATGACGGGGCCACTGAGGTTTCTACTTGCCACGCCTTCGACGTGGTCTCACCCATCGGGAATGTTGGGCGAGTTTCGTTTGGGGGAGGTTCTCGGTCGCGGCGGAATGGGAATCGTGTACCGAGCCGATCAAACATCGCTTCAGCGTGTGGTCGCGGTCAAAGTACTGCCACGAGTTGCATGTTTTTCGTCTCGTCAATTGCAGCGTTTCCAGCACGAAGTGCGTGCGACGGCGCTGCTTAAGCATCCAAATATCGTGCCCGTTTATGCATTTGGCTGCGAACGTGGTACGTATTTCTACGCCATGGAACTGATTTCTGGCGGCAGTTTAGCGCACTTGATTGAGCGCCTTCAGGAAGTTCAAAAACACTCTGGCACCAAGGCGCCGGATGGCAACACGGCCCAATCGATTTCGCATCAAACTGGCCAGCACGAATTTGAAAATGCAGGACCAGTGACGGATCTTGCCACGAAATACGTTCAAAGTCGGCGACAGTATTTTGACGAGATCGCCCGGATTGGTTGCGCTATCGCTCGTGCGCTCCACTGCACGCACGAGCAGGGAATCGTTCACAGAGACGTGAAGCCTTCCAATATCTTGCTCGATGATACGGCGACGCCGCGGCTTACTGATTTTGGCCTTGCGCGGACAGTCGAACGCGACGGTGTAACGCAAACTGGGGAACTCGTTGGGACGCTGAAATACATGAGTCCTGAGCAGTTTGAGTCTACGTCGCTCGTCGATTTTCGCACGGACATTTACTCGCTGGGTGCGACTCTGTACGAGCTATTGACGCTTAGGCCGCCATTCGAATCGGAAAGCAATCATTCATTGCCACAAGCGATCGTAGCCACGGCACCTAAGCCGTTACGGAAGATTGACCGATCGATTCCTGACGACTTGGAAACGATCGTGCTGAGGTCGCTTACGAAGGAACCCGATGGGCGTTACGCGACGGCAGACGCTCTAGCCGACGATCTGGAGCGGTTCTTGGCACGTCGGCCGATTCACGGTCGTCGGGACAGTGTGATCACTAACGTCACACGATGGGTGCGTCGCAATCCATCAGCTGCGGCTCCTTGGGCAGCTGTGTGTATATTGATCCTGCTATTGGCCGTCGGTGCACCGTTTGTTGCTTGGCGACAGGCGCAGCTCGCAGCGCAGGAAGCCGCCAGTCGCCGATCGGCCGAGCTGGCCATGGCCGACGCCATCGAGAATCGGCGCGAGTTGCAGGATTTTCTGAGGAAATCAGTAATAGATATTGCGACTAAGATCGGTAACGAGCCCGGGCTTGGTGATCTTCAGCGGCAGGTATTGGCGGACGCGACAGAGTTCTATGACAAGCTGGTAGAGCGTCATGGCGATCAAGATGACGTGCTGTTCGAAGCGGCTTGCGGCTTTCAGCGACTGGGACGCATTTATCGAATGACGATCGCCCCCGAGCTGACAGGTCCATTGTTGAACAAGTCGATCAACATCCTTGATGACTTACGGACGAGAAGCCCTGGTGACTCAAGATATCGCTACGAACTTGCCGCCTGTCACCGAATCCTAGGAAACAATTTGGCATTCGATCTTGGCAGAGACGCCGAAGGCCTACACCATCTTCACTGCACGGTGGATCTCTTGGCGTCCTTGTCAGCTGAGTTTCCCGAGGACCACGAATGCGCATTGACTCTGACCTACTGCCGCGGCATGTTGGGCACCGTCTTGTTCCGTGCTGGAGAGCTGTACAAGTCACAGACGGAAATGCGGCTAGCAACCGATTCGGCACTTAGCCTGACCGGCATGAATCAGCAGCAAGGCAACATCCCAAACAAGGAGGGTGCTGTCTTTTCATTGAACACACAAATGAATGTCGAGCTGACTTGTCGCGATTACTCGCAGGCGCAGCGAGTTTTTGCTGAATTGAAAAACCTACGAGATTCCGTTGGGAATTCCGGTGCAATTAGTCGCGAAGCGTTAACCATGACGATTTGGGCTGACCATCATATCGGTAACTTTCACCTGACACACCGCGATTTCGTCAACGCACGCGACGCGCAACAAAACTCAGTGAACTCTGCTCTCAAAATGGCCGCCCAATTCCCGGACTTTCGGTGGGGAAATGGTGCCAGTATTGACGCCTACTTGGGGCTAGGAAATGCACTCGTTGGACTTGGCGACTACGACGCAGCCCTAGCTTCGTTCAATAACGCTCGAAATACCTTGGCGGCGGATCGAGCCAAGGGCGAACTTTTGAACAAGAGGCAACCGCTCATCAAGATCGACGTCTTCCAAGCGCTTTGCGAATGGTGGAGTGGCGATGTTGAATCAGCAACGACACGGTTTCGAGACGTCATTGCGGTCATGAAATCACTACTCGAAGTATATCCACACAGCTTTAACTTGCGCCGTGATCTGGTTACGATCCTTGCGACTTGCCCCATTACATCACTCCGCGAACCCGATACAGCGGCGAAACTATTACCGACTGTTCCCCTTGCCGGCGCCGCGAGCGACTGGCAGCTACAGGGCATCGTCTACTTCCGAGCGGGCGACGTCGACCGTGCCATCGACTCGCTGCAAAAATGCATCGACTCCGGACAAGCCGACGCGTTCGATTGCCTGTATTTATCACTGTGCCATGCGTGCAAGGGAGATGTCGAACAGGCGGAACAGTGGTACGCGTCGGCTGTGGAAGCGATTGACGCTCAGGAACCCGTCTGTTTGCGAAATCTGTGGCATCCAAGTTTGTTGCGTGACCTGACGGAGGAAGCACAACGCGAAATCCGTGCTCGCGGCGGGTTTCTACAGGCAACCAAAGGCCAAGGCGGGGACAGCTAATGACTTGGTGACATCGCATCGTCGACCTACCTACCTGTCGTTTTCACCATACGCCCCAAGAAGTGTCGGACGCTATTTCGTTCTTGTGTCCGACGATTTCGTAGCCACATGCTGCCAGCATGGGTGCCTTACTAAGAGGAGCCATTACAATGCACTGCCTAATCTCCGTCCCTTCGATATCGCCGCGTTCAATCGATCTGCCAGCCCCGCGAACCCGTCAAGCATGGAACTTCCTGAAGACGGTTACCTTCGTTACGGTGATTGTCATGACCTGCCACCAAGTCGCGTCTGCCCAATTGCAATTTGGCCAGCCAACTCCGGTGTTGGGCGACGTGAATGGCGGGAGTGACAACTGGGAGACGAATGTATCCAGTGACCAGTTGACGATCTACTTTTATTCGAATCGAGCAGGCTTGGGTCAGATCTATACGAGTTCTCGCAACTCGCTGGACGATCCCTGGGGCGAAGCGGTCGAGATCATAGAATTACATGACGACGCTGGGTTCTCCGGTTCTCCCGACGTTTCAAGCGACGGACTTACCATGGTCTACAATTCGCTACGCTCAGGTGGACTGGGAGCTCGCGACATTTGGATGACAACGCGCGATTCGACAACCGATCCTTGGGGCGAGCCAACTAATCTCGGGGAACCGATTAATAGCGGGACGTTCGAAGGTTGGCCGACGTTATCGCACGACCAGTTGTCGCTGTACTACACAAGTTCGCGAAACCTCGAAAACGAGCTCGTTGTCTCGCATCGCGAATCGCTCGATGCGCCATGGACCGAGCCGGTTGGTCTAGGGATCCAAGGAGGAAACGCTGACATTTCCGCAGACGGGCTGACGCTGTTTTATGTTACGGACGGGCCCTATGGCGCTTACGACATTTGGATGATGACACGGGACGATGTGAGTTCCGAATTCGGAAACCCCGTAGCGTTACCAGAGCCCATTAATTCATCGTCGGACGATTTCTCGCCGAATTTGTCGGACGACGGATCTACCTTCTATTTCTATTCGCGTGGGACAGTCTGGCAGGCGGCCGTTGTGCCGGAACCTTCTGGAGGATTATTGAGCATAATGGCGGCGTTGTGCCTGGCAGTCTGTCGACGCAGGTCGATGGCTGCAGTTTAAGTGTCGTTTGATTTTCCTAAATCGGCGGAGAAATCTATGGCCTCGTTTTCAATAGCAAGGATTCGCTGCACCCTAGCGCGACTGGAATCAAACATGCGGATATCACGACTACCTTGGACGTCTCCATTAAAGAATCAATGCATGAAACAGATACTGTTCTGCATATTGCTGTCTGCCGCATGTCAAATTGCGCACGGGGCAGATACAGACGGCGATGGGCTATTAGACTTCCTGGATGCTAGTGGTTTCGATCCGATTTTGGTGCGAGGCGATGTTTCCTTTGCCGATGCAGGAATCCAGGACCTTGATGGCGTCAATATCGTAAAATACGTAACGCGTCTGAACCTTTCAGGTAACCTAATCACGAGCATTGAGAGCGGAGATTTCGATGGACTCGTAAACTTGCGGCATCTCTTCCTGGGCAGGAATCAAATCGCGAGCGTTGAAGACGGTGATTTCCAAGGGCTCGAGAACTTGGAGATTCTTTCGCTTTCAGGCAACCTAATCACGAGCATAGAGAGCGGAGATTTCAAGGGGCTCGGCAATTTACAGCATCTCGCCCTGGACATGAACCAACTCACGAATATAAAGAGCAACGATTTTCAAGGGCTCGAGAATTTGGAGATTCTCAATCTTTCTCGCAATCAGATCACGAACATCGAACGTGGAGCGTTTCTCGAACTAGGCAACTTGCGTTCTCTTGCTCTCTGGGGAAATTACATCACAAACATCGATTTTCTAAGTTATGGTGGGCTCGACAATCTGCAAGGCCTTACACTCCCGGAAAATCAAATCACTACCATCGAGCACGGCGACTTTCAGGGGTTCGCCAATCTTATCTGGCTGACACTTGACGGAAACGGAATCACGAATATCGAGGGCGGTAGTTTTGATGGTCTCGACAATCTGGGGGTCCTTACACTCTCGAAAAACCAAATCGCGAGCATTAGCCAAGATGCCTTCCGGTGGCTCAAAAACCTAACGCTACTTGACCTCTCTGAAAATCAACTCACGCGAATCGAAAGCGATGATTTCCAGACGCTCGAGAATCTCCTGAGCCTTAACTTGGCACACAACGACATCGCAAGCATCCAGGACGGGGCGTTCCGCGGAATGCGGAGTCTAAGTTCGCTTGACCTTCGCGGCGGACATCTGCCGGGAGTAAATAATCCGTTCACCGTTTTAAACTTCGATGGAGCTACCTTCGATTCACTAGAGCCATGCACATTTACTGAGTTTGGAGATCGAGGACTCTGTGTAAACGACTTCTTGACGGCGCTGACGCTCGATGACGCAGTTCTGAGTAATGCGTCGTTTGAAGTCATCCTTCATGCGACAGAATCAATCACGAATGTGTCGTTGGTTGGCCTGAGTTTTTCAGACACAAATCCTACAGACCTATCCAGCCTGCTAGGTATCGAAACACTCGAAAGCGTGCGTGTCGATGAATCTCTCTTCGCACGGTACTCAGGAGAGTTTGATGCCTTTGCCGCCAAGCTAGGCCATACCGTGTCGGTGGCCGGTGATTTCGACGGCAACCGACACCTGACCATCACTGACCTTGATCAATTAGCTACCGCGATTCGCAATGGGGAAACTAGCACCGCGTTCGATCTTTCGGACGATGGAACGGTCGATCTCGCCGACGCGGACATTTGGGTCCACCAACTTAAGCATACGTGGTTTGGCGATGCCAATCTGGATGGCGAATTCGATAGCAGTGACCTAGTTAGTGTTTTTCAGGCGGGGCAGTACGAGGACGCAATCGAAGGTAACTCGGTGTGGGCTTCAGGCGATTGGGACATGGATGGAGACTTCACTACCAGTGACCTCGTCGCTGCGTTCAAAGACGGTGGTTACGGAAAGGGGCCGCTTGTTACAGTCGCCAGCGTTCCGGAACCGCCAGGTCATGCTGTGTTTCTTATGGCGATCTTTGTCTGGTTTCTTCAACTCCCGACAATCCGCGGCGGAAATCGGCGGTCGTTGCGGCCAACGTCCGATTGAAACTCTTGGTGGCTTCCGTTTCTGAACTTAAGATATGTTCCTTCCGCTCGCCTATCGTTCTGCCAAAGAATAAAACACACCTACCATGAAGGACTATCGAATGCCGCGAAGAACATCGATCCATTGGCGACACGATACGGATGGGCATTTGAGCAACACGAGACACCGTGCAGGCTTAAGACGCAATGTTTTCGAATCGCTTGAGTCTCGTGTGTGCCTAACGAGTGTCACGTTTGTTGCTAGACCCGTTGAACATCAGGAACCTCCAATTGCCGTTGCGGATATCGACGGTGATTTCGAAATCGACGGGGTCTTTTATTCGTCCAGCGACAGGTCTCTTGAATGGCGAAAGGGACTTGGCGGCGCCAGTAGTTTCTTGCCGGGGCAGGATATTCCTGGCCGCGTCGCCGAAACTCCAACCATTTCCGTCGTCGACATCGATGGCGATGGAGATGCAGACTTATTATACCTGTCCGCCAGGCGGCTACGTTGGTCCGAGAACCTGGACGGGCTAGGAACATTCAGCGAGCCGCAAAAAATCGTCGACGATAGGCTCCTGGTAACGTCGTTTTTTGCCGTGGACATCGATGGAGATGCCGATCTTGATATTGTTGGAGGTTCGTCGACAACCCACCAGGTCTTTTGGGTCGAAAATACTGGAGTTCAGGGACAATTCGAGCTGCAAGAAGTCGTGGACTCTGGCGCGGCAAAGGCTCGTTCCGTGACGGCTGGCGACCTAGACGGAGACGGACACGTTGATATCGTCTCTGCAATGAACAGTTCGACAATTGCTTGGTACCGGAACCTAGACGGCAGTGGGAGTTTTGGCGAACGGCAAGTGATCGCACAGTTTGATGCGAGCGCTGATTCTCTCTCGATTGCGGATTCGGACAACGATGGCGATTTGGACATCCTGGCCGTCGTGCTAGGCGGCAGCCGACTTGCCATTTATGAAAACACGGACGGCGCCGGTTCGTTCCTCCGCAGCCAGTTCCTGTCGGGACGAAACAACGCCAAGTTTGTCGACGTCGATGCGGACGGCGATTTTGATATCGTCACGGAAGCTCCGCACCCGCTTTGGCCGGACAGAGTACCAGGCTGGTATGCCTGGCATGAAAACGATGGTGCCGGCAAGTACAGTGAGACTCATGACATTGGCCCGGTGAGGGGAACGACATTGCTTGCTGTGGATCCGTTTCGTGCGAATTTGCCGGTCGGTATCTTGACATTCTATAGTTCCGATCAATCTTTCACTCTTTTCGCTGCAGGCTACGTAAGTGGAAATGACGGCCAGACATTAATCGCTATGAATAACAGCCATCTCGCTGTCTATTCAAACACTGATGGCTTTGCCACACCAAGGATCGTTGCGGCACCGAATTCGGATGAGCCGTTTTGCAGAGTAGTGCCCCAGTATGAATTGGCCGACATTGACGGCGATGCAGAGCTCGAAATTATGTTTGCGGACGAGTTCGGCCAACCTGCGTGGCTTGAGATTGCAAGCAGAAGTGAGTCGTCCACCGCAGTCGCCGGACCCTATCAACTTCAAACAATCGATATCGACGGTGACGGCGATCTTGACACGGTCACATCTCGTCCGGGTTTATACTGTGGGTCATCGGTTGAGTTGAAATGGAATGAGTTCGAAGACGGAGCTAACGTCTCGTCGGAGTCTATTCCAATTATCGATGGCGTTTACTTTCATGGACATGCGTTTGGCGACGTAGATGGAGATGGGGATGCGGATCTTGCAGCAATGATCGGTTCTTTCAGCGAGCTACAACTTGTTTGGTATGAAAACGCGGGTGGCGATTTCGAAGCTCTACGAGTTATCGAACCGCAGGTAACAAGTTCGTGGTTACCGTCGTTGCAATTCTCAGATTTCGATCAAGATGGAGATCTGGACCTGATAGGATTCGAACCCTTCGGTGAATCGCAGGTTAATCTCTACCAGAACGATGGAGCTGGCCGTTTCGAGGCGCAAATCATTGAACTTGGACTAGGTCGAGAATTCGTAGCGATGGCCGATGTCGACCGAGACGGTGACGCAGATTTGATTTTTCAGTCGCAACGGGAAGTCTTTGTCAGATCACAAGAAGACGCGAATGGCGAAATCAAGTTTTCCCAGGAACGTCTTCTTCTCGAATTGCCCCCCAGGTTGTACACGCGTGTTTTCGCACAAGACGTCGACGGTGACGGCCACGTCGATATCATTGCCTCAGATGGCAACAGTTCCGATTGGACCTGGTACGAGAATCGAATCGTTGGCGACGTGAATGATGACGGCATTTTTGATTCAAGTGATCTTGTCCAAGTCTTCGCACGCGGCCAGTATGAAGACGGCATTCCTGGCAACGCGACGTATGAGGACGGAGACTGGAATCAAGATGGCGATTTCGACTCGACGGACTTAGTGTTTGCCTTCCAAGCGGGCACTTACAGCGCTGCCTCCAAGAGAACCGAACGGCTACCAGTTCGTCCACCTCGCGATATCGCTGCGGCCGTTGATTCGATTTTTGACCGCGACGAATTTGAGCGAAGTCGTCGGACGTCGACTTGGTCACCTTAATGATTCGAAGTTTGCAATTGCACTGCGGACCAGACGTCGAGACACGTGTTCAAATTCAGGATGGGGCAGGAGCGTACTGCGCAAGGCTCGCCTGGGATTAGGGAACAAGCCGGATTTGCGAGAGTCGAAAATATGTGTTTTGATTGTTCGGCAAGCCAAACGCGACTTGCCGGTTCGAGTTCGAGTGGTGCTTGGATAGGTTTTCCCAGGTTGAGTCGATATGAAGAGCTACAATGCGACATTGGCTTTTGTGCTGTGCTTAGTATCTTTGCAACACGCGGTTTCAGCACAGGAGATAAAGCTCGTCGTGCCCAACGTGTTGGAAAACGTCGAAGGAAATGTAGACGTCACGCCTGACGAACTTGACTTAGTGTTTCAAAACGGCCTCAGAATCCAGACGGTCTATCCCGCGTCTGAGTTCGAGTCGCTTCCGTCCAGCTACCGGTGGCTTGTCGGAAATCGGGCTCGCCCTGACCGCAATGTCACGTCTCAACGGACGGTCGAGCAAACCAATTGGTTAATTCGTATCTCGACAACGCAAAAGTCTCCAGAAGATTTAAGCCTGGTTTTTGATGAGAATATTGGGCCTGATGAACTGGTCGTTTTCGATGGACCGCTGACGTTGACCACCGACCCAATCGGGCTGCCGCGACCTTTTGATTATGTGATTGATTACAACACGCCGTTTTTCTACGACCCCGGTCAGGGAAACCTCCTTATTGATATCGTTGCAACGGGCCCCGCACCGTTCAATGGCTCAGACGGGCATGACAATGTCTATGGCCCTCCCACGATTGCGAGTTTCGACATCAATTCGCCTACTGCCTCTCGCCGATTTAGTGCCACGGTGCAACAGTTCGTGTTTCTACCTTTCTCTGAACCGTCTGAGGTTGGTGACTTTGATGGAGACCGATATTTAACGGTCATCGACATCCAGCAATTGTCCAACGCGATTCGAAACGGGGAAACAAACGCAGAATTAGACCTCACCGATGATGGAATGGTTAACCTGGCCGACCAAGAATTATGGGTCCACGAACTGAAGCACACTTGGTTTGGCGACGCGAACCTCGACGGGGAGTTCAACAGCGCCGACCTTGTAGCCATATTTGCCGCCGGTGAATATGAAGACGATGTAGAGAACAACTCGGGATGGGCCGAGGGCGATTGGAATGCCGACGGCGAGTTCGACTCAGGCGACTTGGTTGCTGCGTTTACGGATGGCGGGTACGAGCAAGGACTGCGAATTGCGACGAGTGCTGTTCCGGAGCCATCGTCGGTTATACTTGCTGTCCTTGGTCTGTTCGCTCTAGCCAGAGTTCGCAGTGGCCGCCATCGGACGATTGTTTGTGGTTTTCAGCAGGTGTCCTGAATAGACAAGGAGCCATTCCGTGATGAGAACTATTGCGTCGACTTTCTTCTTCATCGTCGTGCTGGCAGCTCCGTGTTTTTCCGATGTGCCTGTCGGTTATTTTGGGAATGCCGGATTGATTTTGGGTGAGGAAATCAATTCAGCAACACTGGATGGGAACCCTGTCCTAAGTAGCGATGGCCTGCCCCTCTACTTCACGTCCGACCGCGATTTCGGACCGTCAACAAAGAAAGAGGACTTCTGCATTCAGTGGTCGGACGCTCAAACCGGTTCAAGGGACTTCCCGGAGGTATTTTACTTCCACTCCGTCATAATCCAGAGTCTCTCGCCGTAGCAGGCAGCGACCGCCAAGAATAAAAGTGATGGGCGTCGGTGACACGTCGAATTCCCATGTAGGAAGATGCAAGGTGTGTCGCCTGCTGCCCTGGTGCACCGATGAAGATGCTGCCGCTGTTACCGACTCCTTCCCGAAGTCAACGCAATTCGACTCGACAGATCGTTCCTAAGACGTATTGTCGTCTCAGAACTCTTGATCTGGGCGGAAATAACCCGGCGAGTCCAGCTGGCACGGAGCCGGAGTTTTGCATTGTCAGTTTTCACGCGACTGGCACGCGATGAGAACCCGTGCAGTTCGCACGGGATCATGCGAAGGGAACACGTGCCTTTCACACGGTCGTGGATAATCCGCTAAGCTGTCGTGACGTTGGTTCTCCGAGCTACTGGCCACATCTAATTAACTCGCCAGTGTTCTTGGTGTGCCCGTAGGCGTAATTGTTTAATCGTGTCGTCGGTGAGTAGACGTGGACCTGGCGACGTTTGCACCATGCCGGCTGCCACAAATTGCTGAAACACATTGCTTGCTCTCATTGAAAAGTAGTTCGACAGCAGCGCATCTCGAGTTTTCTGCCAGTCAGTTTGAAGGTAGGGCGCATCCGGCCGATGCTCGTCTCCCCAACGAGCAGATTCGGCAATCAGGGCAAGTTCAACATTTAGAGATAAACCGTAGTACCGTGCTGCTGAACGATTATCGACAATTTCGTGTTGGTCCACGCCAGTTCGGTGCATAGTAGAAAGAGCCCCGCCTGGCGCAAAAAGGAGCTTCACGCGGTTGGCGACCATGTTTCGGAATCGTTCATGTGTTCGCAGATTCTGAAAAATGTCAGCTACTCCGCCACGAACTGAAAGATGGTTCGTGGCAACAGTTGAGTGTGCTCCGAGCGAAAGTTCGGCGTCCCACACGAAAAACTGAAATCCCATGCTTTCGGGGCCTCGTCGTCGAGCTGCCACCCAATTGTTTGATGGCCAATCGGATGTTGCACCGTAGAAATTTAAGATCATGTAATCTATGTAGTTGTTTACGTCGAATAGTCTTTCGCCATTGAACTCACCGGGCAATGGTATCTCACCGATTAACTGTCGAAAGGCGACGTCGCGAGAAATTGGGTCCGCAGTGGCGACCGTCTCGGCCAATTCGAGAACAACGTTCCAGGCGTGATCGGAGCCATCGAATTCCAGACGTCGGATGACATCCCATTCGTCTGGCTGACCACCGAGGTAGCTGGACATGAAATTGTCGTCGAGTCGTTCAACCAAGTTATAGACGCCCCAATACAGTCCATTCAGATAAAGATGGACGAACGCCCCGTGAGATGCCGCATGTCCCATTTCGAGCTGAGTGCGACGCATCCACTCGTCGCGAACATATTGAGCGTTTTCTTCCGTATCAATTGCTGACCACGTGTCATCGAAGCCCGCACGCAAGACGAGACTCTTAAACTCCTTCACAGAGCCTGAACCAAACAGATCTGCATTTAGTGAACCAGCACCATACTCACTTCGGAAGTACAGCCGAAATGACTTCTTGTTCGTTTCGAGAAAGCTCCTGGAAGCGTTTCCGTGGATCCGGATCCCGGCTTCGATTTGAATATGGGGCGAAGCTTCGTGACCGATGATTTCAACGGACACCGGTCGTTCCCACTCGGGACCCGCTTGGGTCGCGTTCGAATAAATCCCGCTACTTCCAAAAAGGTCCTCAACATCCATGGCCAAAGAAATCGAAGGAAGTGAAGAAAGAGATTCGGTCAAACGACTGGAAAAATAACAATCGAATTTGTCGTCTGGACCGACAACGTCGGGATCCATTTCATAGTCCGCTGGAGTAGTACCCCAGAACTTTGGCTCCCCTTTGTCAAAGGCTGCGTCATTCGTCTGCAGGTGCGCATACGCTGGAAATACGAACGTGCGAGTCTGAACAACAGACGGTATGAAGTCTTCCCTGAACGCCTCCGCGCGAAGAAGCGTCGTTCGCGTCACGGTTACTGCCGGCGCGGCAGTCTCGAGCTGAGTTCCGTTCACCATCGTTGGGCTGGAACCATCTGTGGTAAAGACAACTTTGGCGTTATCGGTTGTTGTGCCCATTTGGATCGAAAGCGGGGTGTCATACAGTCCGGCTGGCACATTAAACTCGACTTCCGCGACAAATCCGGCAAACGACTGCTCCGCGTTTACTTCACCCGGAGTAGCGTCCGTAAAGAAACGCGGATTGAGCGGTCCCATAGAGTTTGAGGCGGTGGCAAAGCCAAATGAAACGTCGGCACGTTGCTCTGGGAACGGAGTGAACCAGGTGGCCGGCTGTCCCGTTGGACTTGTCAGTGTTAAGTCTTCTCCAGCGCGCCGTAATCTAAAACTCGCATGCAGTTCGGAACCTACAGCGTTCCGATTCTTGCCCGATGCAAACACGATCAAGTATGCGTGTGCGTCAAGAGTCTGATCGGGGAACCTC
>JAGQPC010000334.1 GCA_020426925.1 Planctomycetales bacterium
GAAGCTGAGGAACGAAGCTTCGGGGAGGGGGTTGTCGGGGCGGCAGTGAAGCTTGACACGCAATCTGCCCCTCCCCAAAAACTCGCAGGCTCGTTTTTGACCCTCCCTAGGGAGGGTGGATAGATTCGCCCAACTAGCATTAAACCTTTGCCAATTCAACCACTGTCCTTGCGAAACCGCCCATGCCTTCCGGGACCTATAAGAAACTTAAGCTCCTTTGGGCGAGCATCCGTTGGCTGTTACGGCGACGCTACCGAATCACGATTGACGGAGTTAGTTGTGATGAACTGGCAAAGTTACTCGGTCCAACGTTGGTCTTGCCAAACCATCCGGCCTACATCGACCCGGCGGTCGTGCTCAGCCATTTGCGATTCGGCAAACACCTGCGACCTCTGGTTTGGGCAGGGACTTTTCGGCGATGGTTTCTATGGCCATTGATGCGTCTCACAGACGCGGTCGAAGTGCCGGACATGCAGCGAGGGCGAGGGGAATCGATTCGCAAAACGGTTCGGATGATCAACGAAGTCATCGACGGAGTCCAGCGTGGCGAAAGCTATCTGATTTATCCGTCCGGTCGATTGCAGCGTGGCACCGACGAGTTCGTGGGCGGCGCCAGAATCGTGAGCGAGATCATGCTGCGATGCCCAGAAGTCAACGTTGTACTAGTTCGCACAACCGGATTGTGGGGAAGCATGTTCAGTTGCGCTCACACTGGTGATTTGCCGAACTTGGGGCGAGCATTTTTGAAAGCGGCCGGTTGGCTGTTTGCTGGCGGAATGTTCTTTGTCCCCAAACGCAACGTGTCACTCCACATTGAAATCCTCGATCGAAATCAGCTGGCAAGCCTCGATCGCAAAACCGTCAATCGATTTCTCGAAGAGTGGTACAACGTCGATGGCGCTCAGTTGCCGGTGTTTGTTCGCTACAACAAGGTTCTCGGCCCAAGGCGCGGCAAGTTCGCCCCCGCTGTTTCTCAGCCCTCTGCCGCGGCCAGCGATTCCTCGTTGAATCACCATCCGTAGTCCATCTCTATTCCGTTACCGGCCAGGGTCTGCTGGCTGTTTGCGCGCGGGCGGGTCCTTAGATCCGCTATCCAAACGCGAAGGTTGCGTCAAAGCGATCCAGAAAGATCGCGACCGGAAACTGCGACAGCGCCGACACGAACGACGAACACGCAGTCTTGAAGCTGCTCCGCAAGTTGTTGCTTGAAGACCAAAATTAACTTGCTACCATGAGAAAGCTTGTTGGAGGATAGGGCTCTGCTGCGAAGTAATCCGAGCGTCAACAAGTCCAGATTCGAAGGCTGCATGTCATCCGCGGCATGCACCTCCTTCGAATTTGGCCCAAAGCGAAACATCCCAGGGAACTGGTCCCCAAGTCCACCGTTTTCAATCATTTGGAATAACGATCAAGCAGGCTCATTCCAATTCGCACTGAACTAATAGAACACTTGTCGCCAGGATTCTGATGATGAATTCAAAACTGCTACTCGTCGCGATCGTTGTCTTCCCGCCATCATTTGCTTTGGCAGATCTGTCGCCTGAGGAAACGTCAATTCTGCAGTCGGCGCAAGCGGCATTGAAAGAAGCCGGCTCCTTGTACAAGCGAAGCAGGTTTGAAGAGAGCGGAAAGAAAATAACCGCTCTGATTCAGCAGCTAAACGATTTGGCGCAGTCACAGGATGCTGAAATGCGAGCAGCAATGCGAGATGCCCACACAAAGGCGCAGCGCGCTAGCCGACTGCTTGGCGAACAGGGAGTTACGCTTCCGCCGCTGCGGCCGTTGGAACAACCAAGCGATGAGGCCGATACCGAGGCGTCCCAGGATCTTCCAAAGAATCTGAGGGATTCGATCTCCGATGCCAAAGCCGCGGTCAAGACCGCTGGCGTTCACTACAACCGCAAACGTTATGCCGAATCGGGCAAAGACATTTCCCGAGCGATCACTGCCGTCAATCGAGTTGTCAGATCAAAAAACAGTTTGGCGATTGATGAAGTCCGTAAGGCTCATGGTCACGTAACAAAGGCTCGGGCATTACTTGCTGACCACGGCGTCAACGCTCCAGCGGTAGCTGAAATCCAAGGCTCCGAGAAAAGTAGCGCACGGCCGAAGCCATCTGACTCGATCAGTTTTACGAAAAGTGTCGCTCCACTGCTCGTCAGGAATTGCGCCGGTTGCCACATTCGACAGAATCGAGGTGAATACAGCTTGGCGTCATTTTCGGAAATGTTCACAAGTGGTGAGAGCGGCGAGGATGCGATCAAGCCTGGAGCCGCCAGCGATAGCTATTTGATTCAGCTTGTCGAATCAGGCGAGATGCCTCCTCGACGTCAATTGTCAGCTGACGAAGTCGAACTGCTGACGGCATGGGTCGATGCCGGCGCGAAATATGATGGCGAAGACGAAGACGATACGTTGCTTTCTTTGGCGCCTGACGCGGAACCTCCACGAGGAGGGCGACAAGGTGGTGGACCGCAGCAAGGGCCGCCGGATCTTCGCAATAGACGGCCACGTCGTGGTTGAGCTACAGTCGGCCTGGTATGTCGCTGGACATCAAAACGATGTTTCGATCCACTCGCCCCACTGACCATTGTTCTCGTCAACGGCGATTCGAATTTGAGTCGCCGTATTCGTTAACGTTGTGCCCATGTCTCGAATCAGTCGCTCGCCAATGTACTGAGCAAGCAGTTCAGTGGTTGTATTCGGTATGGGCAGCAGGATGCAGTCTTCCCGAGGAAAGACCCAGCGTTTATTCTCGAACGTGGCGACCACTTCCTTGTCATTCGCTTCGACTCGAATCATCGGATGCTCGGTTGGAAGCAGCATGTAGTGGTCAAGTTCCAATGTGATCTTCTGCAGTGCATCTCGCAAAGCGATGAAGTCGACAACGTAATGATTGTCGTCCAGCCGCCCAAGGACCTCTGCTTCCACCTGATAGTTGTGACCGTGGAGGCGTTCGCAGATGTTTCTGTTGAATGTAATGAAATGTCCTGCGCTAAAGACCAGGTAGTCCTTGCTGACTCGCACTCGGTAATCTGCCATGAATGTGAACGCCTGTGATTTTAGATCGCCATGACTGCAACCGCGTGCGGTACTGTTCCTCTCAGCTAGCAGTTGGTTGCGGAATCGTTAAAGTCTGCCAGTCTTTACTCCGATTTGTTGAAAATGGATTTTACCGTGAATCGGAGAGCTGGCCATGTGGTGTCCTCAGTGCGCAAAAGACGTCGTCTCGGTGAGAGGCACATCGGAACCGGGGAGGTACGACTGCATCGAGTGCAATAGCACGCTGCGGATTGACGCCCCGCACTCGTCGCGGCTGTTGCATGACATCGACTATTGGGCTCCACCGGTTGAGAGTCGCGGCTTGCTAGCTGGGGCAAAGATTGTCCTGCCAAAGAGACAGCAGATCCGGATCGATCAAGCGGAGCCCGTTGGCGACGCCCAGAAGGCAATTGGCGGAGCGGCCGAAAAAAGCCACGAGGCCCCTCTTCGTTTTTCCTTGCTGCTTTGGTGCGGGATTCTGATTGGAATTGCAGCGTTTACGTGTGGAGGAATACTAACTTGCTGGGGACTGTTGCAGGCCAGGCCTCTGTATTGGCAGTACGGAGTCGCGACGACTTTCATGGGATGCGTACTAACGCTGGGGGGAATTGTCCTGCAACTTGACTTGATTGCATTCTCCTTGCGGCAATTGATGTATGGCCGGAAGGCGGCTCAGCGCAACCCGCCGCGCACCCGCATCGAAACGTCAGGCCCCGAACTACAGATGAAAACCCTGAAGTCGAAACTAGAGTCGTTCGGTTCGCAAATCCCGTTCGACGTATAGGCGCCATTGCGCCGTGATGAAGTTTCGCAACATCCGTACTGTGGATTCCGCTTATTGCGAGTTTGCCGCTGTTGCCGGACGTCTGGATCACTTAGAATTAGGCTACTCTTTGATGCGCGGCTGAAGGATTGTTTGCTGATGGGCAAGTTCGGCGCCGCCGTACACCTTTGAAAGCAAACTGGCTTGACAGCAGATTCGAATACAGCAACGCTGGATTCTATGTCGAAACCGGCACCGGAATCTTCTACGCCCTCCCTCCGCAAGAAAGTCGTCAGCGGCACCGCATGGAACGTGGGAGGACAAGTGGTTGCGCAGCTTTGGAGGCTGTTCGCAAACCTCGTCATTGCGCAGCTGGTTGCCCCTTGGGTGTTCGGGCTCATGCTGATCGTCACGGTTGTGATGATCACAGTCCAAATGCTTTCTGATGTTGGTCTGCGAGACACCGTAATCCACAACAGCCGAGGCGACGAGCCAGATTTTCTTAACACGGTCTGGACGATTCAAATCATTCGTGGGTTTGTGCTGTGGGGAATTGTTGCAGCCGCTGCACTCCCCTGTGCCTGGATATATGACAAGCCTATCCTGGCACTTCTGCTACCAGCCGTCGGTGTTTCGGCAGCTTTGCGGGGTTTTTGTTCCGTCAGCATGTTCACGGCAGATCGGCACATCCTGCCTCACTGGACGGTAATCACGACGCTCGGCAGCAGCATCGGTGGTTCGATTGTCTCTATTGTGATCGCGTATTTCAGACGTGACGTGTGGGCGCTCGTGATCGGCCAAGTCGTTGGAAACGCGTTGTTTTCGATCATCTCCTACCGTTTTGGCAATCATCGACACCGGCTGACTTGGGATAAAGACGCTGCGGCCGCTGTCTCAAGCTTCGGCCGCTGGGTCATTCCCAGCAGCACGTTAACTATTCTATTGCAGCGTGGCGAACCGATCGTTCTTGGTGGGCTGATGCCGCTGGGTGTGCTTGGCATTTATTCCCAAGGGGCAAACCTGGCGAAAATGTGGCTGACCGTTTATCTGCAACTGACTCGCAGCGTCATGCAGCCGGTCTATTCGAAGCTACGAAAAGACTCCATCCAGGACGCTCGCTCCAAAGTTCGGAAACTGCGTTTCGCAATTTGCGGCGCCTGCATCGCGGGAATCTGGGTGATGATCGGTTTGTGCTACTGGTTCTTTGACCTGTTGTACAAGGATGTTTATCTGGATGCCTACGTGTACTGCCAGATCGTGTCGTTCGGCTTGACGCTCCGTGTCGCCACGGACATGGGGCCGGTTTTCCAGGCACACGGCCTAGCACACCGCCATTTTTGGCTCGTGGCAGTGCGAGTCGCAGCAACGGTTCTGGCCATGTTCCTTGGCTATGTTTTCTACGACGCGTTTGGCCTGACGGAGGCCTACTTCGGCGTCGTGTGGGGTGTTGCCTTGGCCCCAATCGTTTACTACCCGGTTCAATCCTACATGTATCGCCAGATTCACATGTGGTTCCCTGATGTCGATACGCTGGGAATGGTGCCGGCCGTTGCCTTGGTCGCCGGTGCACTGATTCTCTGACTTTGAATGAAGGCCGACGAGCCTCGCGTGTCGCGACCGAGCACTTCTGGACCGTACGCAAAGAAGCGCAAGCTGACTGCATCAGATTGGCTGGCTGGCAGCGAGTTCCGTGCCAAGAACTCCCTGACGGCTTTGGCACTGACGCTCAAGCTGTGTCCTGGTGGGCACTTCATCTTCTTCCGGTTGAGATTACTTCGACGGAGGAGCTAGTTGAGTCAATCGAACAGACGCATCGCTAACTGGCAAATCATGCGTTGACGGGCATGGTTGCTTCGGGCTGGTCGACCTGGCCCTGTGCCTCATCGTGATGTTCCTCTCCGACATACGACTTGGTTATGGCGGCAATCAACTGCGACATCCACGTCTGCAGATCGACAGTCAGACTGAACAAAGTGGGCACGAGGAAGAGGGTCACGATCGTCGAAACCAGCAAGCCTCCCAGGACGACGCTTCCCAGACCACGATAGAGTTCGCTTCCAGACCCGGGAAACAAAACCAACGGCAGTAACCCCAGTATCGTGGTCGCGGTGGTCATCAAGATTGGCCGGATACGCGTACGGATGCTCGCTAAAATAGCGTCACGAGGAGCCATGCCTTCATCGCGCATGTGATTCAACGATTGATGCACAATCAGAATCGGATTGTTCACCACAGTCCCAATCAGAATGATGAATCCCAGCATCGTGAGAACGTCAAGCGTTTGGAAATAGAGTGAATTCAAGGCTTGCAGCCCCAGGATGCCACCCACAGCTCCCACGGGAACTGCCAAGATGATCACTAATGGATAGACCCAGGATTCGAACAGAGCCACCATGAGCAAGTAGGTGATCAGCAGAGCCAAAATGATATTAAACCGCAGAGCGTCCCAAGTATCGCGAAGCTTGTCAGCTGTACCGGCCAGGTTGATCCGATAACCTGGCCCCAGTTGGCCACTCTCGATCAACGGACGCACGATCTGCGATTGGATATTGGCCATCGCTTCCTCTAAAGGAATCTCCGGAGGCGGCGAGACTTCGATCGTGATTGCTCTTTCGCGCTCGCGATGGTTCACTTGCTCAGGACCACTGGCCAATTCCACATCGGCTAAGGCGTCCAGGGGAATCAGTTCACCAACTGGAGTAGCGATCGGCAGGGCGCGAATGTCTTGCGACTGACTGGCAAACTTTTCCTGTCCCTTGATCGTCAAGTCGATCTTGTCGCCACCGAGGAAATAGTCGGTCGCATAGGCACCATCGACCAGAGCATTCACGGTGTACCCCAAATCGGCACTGGATACGCCCATCTCTGCCGCCTGAATCAATTTCGGTTTGATATGCAGCTCGGGACTCGAGAGATCCAAGCTGGGGATGGGCCGTGCCTGCGCACCAGGTACGACCTGCATGGACTGCCCCAGTATCCGCCCGCCCAAGGCGACAAGCCGTTCCAAGGACGGTCCCGTGATTTCAATCTCGATCGACCGCCCCGCCGTCAGCCCCTGCTCAAATAGGCTGGATTGTTTGGCAACAGTAAAAGTCCCTGGCAAATCTTTGCCAACGCTCTGCACAAGTGGAACCAATTCACTGACTCGGGATGGATCGTGAGCTCGGATACCCATGAATACCTGACGTCCGCGAGCGACAAAAAAGAAATCCCCGATAATAGGTTCATCCATCTGTTTCGCCTCGAGAGATTCCGGGTCGACGTCCCAGTAGGGACGCAAGCGAGCTTCAACCTCTTCTCCCATGGCCATCAATTCGTCCAAGTTGTAACCAGGCGGTGGCAATACGATTCCGAACACCAAATTTCGGTTACCAGTTGGCAAGTATTCCACTTTTGGAAAGAGGGCCCACGTCAGACCCAGAGCAAGGAAGACGATGCTGGCCGCTAGAGCCAAGCGGCGAAGCAATCCAGCCTGAATCCACGCGTTGCCTCTGACCACACGGTCGACAAACAATGCACTGCGAGATTCTAGAAAATGCACGGCCCGATTGGGCGTCCTCTGTGGTTGACGGCCTGATGCTGCTTGGATTCCCGCGCTGCGATTGCCGAACAAGCGTGACGATGCCATCGGGATCAAGGTCATGGATATCAGCATCGAAAGGGCAACGGCGGAACTAATTGCCATCGCGATATCACGAAACAACTGCCCTGCTTCCTCTTGGACGAATACGATCGGCAAGAATACTGCAATCGTGGTCAATGTCGAAGACAGGATGGCTCCCCAAACCTGAGCCGTCCCGCGGACCGCTGCCTCAAACGGTGGCTCACCCTCGTCCCAGCGCCGGTAAATGTTCTCCAACACCACGACCGCATTGTCCACCAACATGCCCACGGCAAAGGCCAGCCCTGCCAGACTGATGACATTCAAAGAACGCCCTAGTGCTCCCAGAATCAAAAAGGTTCCCACGATGCTCGTGGGTATCGCCAGTCCGACCACAAGAGCACCACGCGCGAACCAGAGACCGCATCCAATAATCATCGCCAACGTGACGGCGAAGAACCAAGGCGACCAGTAGGCAGCTGCGAGCGCGCTTAACACGATCAGTGGCACGACCGTCAGAGTGCGACCGTTCAGATGCAGAAACATCATCAAAACAATCATGGTCAGTGCGCCGCCGATAAATATGTTCTGCTGCACCATGTTGACAGATGAATAGATGTAGTCCGTCTCGTTGTACACCTGCGTCAGTTGGAGGCCACGTTGCTTCAGAATGGTCTCATTGAGTTCGCGATTGACGCGTTGCAATCCATCCATCGCGTCCAACACGTTGGCTCCGGTTTCTCGCAATGCATTTACGGCGATACTGGATTCACCAAATCGGCGTACCAGCCCATCCGCCTTTTTGTAACCCAGTTGCACAGTCGCCACGTCCCGGACGTAGACCGGATTGCCGTCGCGAACCGCGATCAGTTGGCTTTCCACTTGCTCTGGACTGCGAAACTGTCCTAGAGTCCGTACGACCCAACGGCGCTTGCCTTCCCAGTAGTCACCGCCCGACGTATCTTCGTTCTGTATGCGAAGAGCGTTCCGGACATCGCCAATCGTCAACGCCCGAGCGGCCAGTTGCTCAGGGTCAATGATCAGCTGCAGTTCGTCTTCCAGTCCGCCGATGACGTTGGACTGCGACACGCCCGGTACACGTTCAAATCGGGCCTCGATCTCGTCCTCAGCAAATCGCCGCAATTTGGTTACATCCAAATCAGCTGGCGGCAACAGTTCGCTCACTGCTGGGTACTCTTTTGCCAACATCCGAAGTCGGAGCATCCCCAAGCCTTGGTTTGCCGAACTGCGGACGCGTGCCAACTGCTCCCGTAGCTCAGGGTGCCGCTCCTCAAAGCTGTCAAACACTGCTTCCGTAGGATAGCGTGGGCTCAAGATGAACCAGGCAATGGCACTCCCGTTCACATCCGTCGTTGAAATGACTGGTTTGTCAGCGTCTTCGGGGTACTGAGGCACTTGTTCCAGTCGGCCGATTACGTCGACGACGGCTTTTTCCATCTTGGTTCCGATGAGGAACTCAAGCACAATTCTGCCCACCGAATCTGAGCTTTCGGACGACAGCTTGGTCACCCCTTCGACGCCCTTGAGCTGCTCTTCTTGCTCGACGACGATCTCTTGTTCAACCTCTTGGGGACTAGCGCCTGGCCACCGCGTTTCGATGGTTATTTTCGGAAGTTGGACTTCCGGCGTAAGCTGCATCGGCATGCGAAATAATGCCACGACACCGAACAGCACCATGAGTAGCACGCCCACGACGACTTTGGCGGGATTCTTGACGAAAAAGTCAATCAACGACATGGTCTTATGTACCAATCTAGTTGCAGGTCGAAATGCACCGCTCCCCGAGCAGGCGTCCAGGGCGACAACTAATCTAGCGCTAATCGCTTGCTTGCCAAGTGACCTTCGGAGGCGGTTGCCCAGGTGGGCTAGGAGGAATCCGCTCGTTGCCACGTACAACGATTAGTGCTCCGTCCTCAAGCCGCCCCATTACTTCGATCAAGGCTCCCTCGGAGTTACCGGTCGTTACGGGGATGGCTATGGCGTCGGCAATATGCATGCCGTTGGCGGACGTCTCAATCGACTGAAGATCGATTGACCATACGATGGGAGATGCCCCTCCTAACACCAACGCGTCCTTGCCGACCAACAGTGCTGGCTTCGACTCACCCACCGGCAACTTCACACGAGCGAGCATTCCTGCCTTGAGCAGTGGTTCGCCTGCCGAAGAGATGGAGTTTTTGAGGCGAATCTTGACCGGAAAGGTACGTGACCGGACATCCGCTTGTGGGATGACTGCGGCAATCTTTCCGGTGAATACATTGTTTGGCAGAGCGGATACCTCAATCTGGACTTCATTCCCGACATTCACTAGAGGGATTTGGGTTTCGGGGACTTTAACAACAACAAACACCTCGTCCAGAGCAATGATTTCAGCAACCGGTTCGCCGCGCGCCACCCATTGCCCGACTTCCGTATGCTCCACCGTAACATAACCTGCAAACCGAGAATACATAGTGTGCTTTTGCCGCTGTTCTTGCAGACGCAGCAAATTGGCTTGGCGTATCGCCACTTCCGCTTGGGCTTGCGCGATGCGTTCGACCCGAGCACCTGCTACCGCCAAGTCGTGTGCGGCCTGCGCTTCTGCGTAGAGTTGCTGAGATTCCAACGCGAGCGACACAGCGTCTTCCAGATCGGATTGGGAAGTCGCACTGCGGCTGCGCAGCGCTGTTAGCCTTTCGCGATCGCGATTTCGATAATCAGCCACGACACGACTGGCGTTCAATCGAGCCTTCGCCTGAGCGATTTCTTCCGGCCGACTTCCGTTTTTCAGCTCGGCCAACACTTGGTTCTTCAATTCCAACTCTGCGGCCGCGGCTTCGATCTCGCGCTGAATCGTCTCCGTCAGCAGCCGGGCCAACGGCTGATCCTGTTCGACGCGGTCCCCTTCACGAACTAGCATCTCGATGATCCGACCGTCGACAGCTGATCCTACAACCGCCTTTCGCGTCGCTTCCACAGTTCCCACGATGGTTTGGACGGGCGCCAGGTTTTCACGCTTGATGATCGGCTTCACTTCGACAACGGCCGGCCCACGCTGCGCCCAAACCGAACTCGTCGACAAAATAGAGACGCAAGCGAAGGCGGTAACCACCAATGCAATGCGGATCTGTTCGGGTTTGCAAGGCACAGCTACGTTGCCTGGTGACAGCCGTACTGGCTTCAGGTGATGCATCATGTGTTTGGGTATCTCCGCGTCTTGGAAGTCATTGAGTCGGCAGCTGTAGGGACCTTGCGAAAGTCAATGATCGGTCCAGCATCTATTCGCCAAGTGCCTTCGAGATTGACAACTGCAAGGGGAATTGGCAATGCGGGCGATTGAAGGACCACGCGATCAGCATCGGACGACTCGATACGCGAAATCTCCATGCCTCGGTACTGTTGCGCGAGTGCAGCAGCAACATCCACGGGATAAACGCCCTGCCACAAGACATCGCCATCCTCGTTGTTAACGATAAGGGGGCGAATCGTCGCTTCATCACCGGATAGATTCGCAATCATAAATCGTCGGTACACGCCCTCAGGTGTGTTGTCGTCTTTGGCTACCATCGTTTGGTTTTGGGGCGAGGGTGGTGCTGTTTGGGAACAGCTGGTCGAAAAGGCAAGGATTACAACGATGAAGAAGGCCGCATACGATTGGTCCAGAATGCAACAGCCGTCACTTGACTTAGGCCTGCAAGCGTTCGGGGTAACCGGGATCTAACGGAAAAGTGTGTGTCAAGAACCGTTTTTTGAGGTCTCCGGTTAACCCGGTCGTTCAAGAAAGCCGCTGTGCTGGATTCACTTGTCGACGGATGTGGCATCGTTGCTCGTGGCGGAGTCTCCAGAAGGCTTTTTTGCGTACGTCGATGACCTTTTGTCATGTGCTTGAGCATCATTGAGTTTGTCGAATACTTTCAAGCCCACAATTTCGTCAAGAGGCATCCAGTAATCATATGTCTTTGAATCGTCTTGCGTCATCGGCACCACAATGAAATCTTTTGTGCCCACTGTTTCGATTCGAACGTTCTGCTTTACGCCAATGTACCATCCTTCACGCTCGACTATTACGGCCTTACCGGAAAGGCCCGCCTCTTGTGGCGAAGGCCCTGAATTTGTCGCAGCCATGGACATGTAGGTTCCGAGTAGGACTACGGTCAAGATCGCCATTGGAATGAGACGGTTCATGGATCTTCCCTTTGCGTTTTGGAATTCAACTGAAAGCACATTGTCGACGAACGACCGCGATAACCTAGGCGCGGCGAGTGATTGTCAATTGTCAAAAACGACGACTCCGCGACTTCGGTTCATCGCTTGTGGACGCGCGGCACGGGCGTAGTGTAATGGGGTGCAAGTCCCCCGTATGAATTTGGGAGTCTCAAGGAGATCAATATACTAAATGATTGCTCCGATCGGCAAAGTACTAGATGAGAGCAACTGCGGTGCGAACTTGTTCGCAAGTGCGATCGACCGTGGGGAGGAAGCGAAACATTACGGTCTTATCCGGGGAGACCTGCCAGGCGGCTCGCGAGTCGTCGTTCGCTCCAACCGACAAAGTTCTGCTGCGGCTGATCGGACGTTACCGCGAGCCGGTGTGATGGTCAAAGGAGTTCTACAACCAACCGAAGTGGGCGCGCCCGGGCACCAACCGGCGTCTGCCGGTTGGTCGATGGTCCTCTCAGCCCGATCATGAGTAACATGCTTCTCGATGATCTGGACAAAGAGCTGGAACGCCGTGACTTGCCATTCGTCCGCTACGCCGATGACTGTGCGCCAGGCAATGTGCACTTGAGATGAGGGTTTGTTGGTCCCTCGCAGCCAGCTTGCGGAAGCAGGTTGCAAACCACCATAAGCGGCTTGGATTAAGAGTCCTGGTCGTGAGCGTTATGGAAAAGGCAGCGGCTGTGTTCCAACTGCTTGCAGGAGGAGAACGCAGACCAAGTCAGGTGAGAAGTGGAAAGACAAATGCAAATGAACTACCGATGACCCGTCGAAGGCGTAGGAACGACGTCAAAACCGTGAATTGGTTGATCGATCTGGATATCAAAGGTTTCTTTGACTCGATTGGGAACTGACTATGCGAGTGGTCCGACACTTATATCGAAACTGCATGGATCGCCATCGTCTGAGTCGATGCCATCAGTGTCCGAACTTCAGACTCCCCAATTTGCGGGTTTAGCGAGGCTAGGCAAACCACGGAAAGATTCTTTGACGTATCACGGGCGCTCTGGTTATGCTAAACGATAGGCACAAAATGTTCCGATTTTGGGGCCAGCAAGTCCTGACGCGATAATGCGCTGGCAAATCGCAAGCTGTCTGTCTAAGCTTGTTCTCTGGGAGTGAAGCAAATCCCGAAATCTCAAAAATGAATCGGTTTTGACGGAAAAGACAGCCGATCGAACGATTAGTGAACGCTTGGAATCGCCAAAGGAAAACTTCGGATGCTGGTGAAGCTGAAATTGCTCCGCGGGTCGAATGCCGGGAAAGAGATTCCGATCAAGAAACCGAGTTTCGTTATTGGACGCTCGGAAGAATGCAATCTGCGAGTCAATAGCGACGCGATAAGTCGCAAGCACTGCGAGATCTTGGTGAGCAAGACGGGCGTCACGGTCGAGGACTTTGGCAGCAAGAACGGAACATATATCAACGGGCAGCGCACGGAAGGCGTCCAGCCGTTGTCGATGGGTGACCAGTTGCGTGTCGGCCCGCTTGAGTTCCTCGTTACAATTAGCCAGCCAGTTCCGGTTAAAAAGGCGGCCCCAGCTGCTGACGACGAATTTGGTGGCATGATTTCCGATTGGTTGTCAGAGGAATCTGACGCACCCAAGATCGACGCGGAGACTCGCGAATATCGATTTGACGACACCGACGAAGTGCCGGTCTCGCCATCGTCTGTCACGCAAGAGTTGCCAGCAGTCAAACAAGAACAAGAAGAGCCCAAAAAGAAAACCGGCCCGAGCCCGATGAAGTCGAAAAAGGCACCAGCGCCCAAGGACACTCAAGAAGCAGCCGCGCAGACTCTGCGAAAGTTCTTCAATCGCGGCGGTTAGCTGTTGCGCCGTGTGTCGTAACACGTTCGACCAATTCCCCAAAAAAAAGGCGAGGACCATCGAGGCCTCGCCTTTCTTGTTTACACTACAGAATCGATGGTACGCGAATTCAGCTTACCTTCAAGCTTTACTTTTGCGAGTCAGCCTCGTTGTGCAAGAAGATAATCGAAGCACCACGCGAGCCACCAATGTCATTCGTGTTGTAGATGTACTGCGCGTCGA
>JAGQPC010000335.1 GCA_020426925.1 Planctomycetales bacterium
TGCGAGGTTCTTAGGTTTTCGCATCGTACGCCCGGTAGAGGTTCCTTCGGCGGAGGAAATGTACTTCTATTGGAACAGTGCTAAAGGAAAGCTGTAACAGCGTTCGGATTTGTCGTGTATCATTCACCTGCGCAGACAGATTGCGTCGGCAAAGTGCACACTTGATTTTATCGCAAAGGTTTACCAATGACTGACAAGAATAATCGTCGAGACTTCATCAGAATCGCTGGTGCAGCAACCGCTCTAGGTGCCAGCGTCGTTCCTCACGTTCACGCTCAAGGTAAAGACGCCGATACGATCCAAGTGGCGCTGGTCGGATGTGGCGGCAGAGGAACTGGTGCGACGGCGGACGCGCTGCACGCACCCAATGCTCCACTGAAAGTCGTCGCAATGGCGGACGTTTTTGAAAACAACGTTCAAACCAGCCACGCAGCTCTGGAAGCGGAATTCCAAGCGACTCCTGAAAAAGTGCAAGTTCCTCTGGAGCATCGCTTTGTCGGATTCGATGCCTACAAAAAAGCAGTCGACGTTCTTCGACCCGGCGATATCCTCATCCTGGCGACTCCGCTGGCGTTCCGCTGGGTGCACTACACCTACGCGATAGAAAAAGGCGTCCATGTCTTCATGGAAAAACCAGTCATCGCGGATGGCAAGAGTGCCAAGCGTATGTTGGAGCTCGCTAAGAAAGCAGACGAGAAGAATCTCAAATGTGGCGTCGGCCTGATGGTTCGCCACTGTCGAGGCCGTCAAGAACTGCACCAACGAATTCAAGACGGACAGATTGGTGACATCGTTGCCATGCGTGCTTACCGGATGCACGGCCCGGTCGCATCCGCGTTTTCAAAACGCAAGCCCGAAAACATGACCGAAGTCATGTACCAAATTAAACGATTCCACAGTTTCATTTGGGCAAGCGGTGGCCTGTTTAGCGATTTCTACATTCATCAGATCGACGAAACTTCGTGGATGAAAAACTCGTGGCCAGTCAAAGCGCAAGCGTTAGGCGGTCGTCACTATCGTGAAGATTACATCGACCAAAACTTTGACACATATGCCGTCGAATACACGTACGACGACGGCTCGAAGCTGTTCTTTGACGGTCGCACGATGACCGGTTGTCGAAACGACATGTCGAGTGTTGTGCATGGCAGCCGAGGCTCCGCGATCGTGTCGACGTCTGGCCACACGCCCGGCAAAGTCCGGATCTTTACTGGCCAGCGACAGAACCGCCGAGAAGTCACTTGGGCTTTTCCGCAGCCGGAAAAGAACCCGTACCGCTTGGAATGGGAAGACCTCGTCGACGCCATCATCAACGACAAGCCGTACAACGAAGTTCCGCGCGGCGTCGAAGCAAGTCTCGCGACCAGCATGGGACGCATGGCAGCTCACACCGGGCAGGAAATCACGTTCGAGCAAATGCTGGAGTCGGAGCACGAATTCGCACCGATGGTCGCGGAAATGACGGAAGACGGGCCAGCACCTGTGACATCGGACGCCGATGGTCGATATCCAATTCCGCAACCAGGCAAGCTCGACACCGAGTACGAAGTTCAAGGCTAGGTTCTGTTGGTAGACGTGGCGTAAGCTTCTAGCTTGCGAGCTTACGCCAACTTTTTTGATATCAAATAGGCGGATTTTGCTAGCGGCCGGCGTGAGCTAACCGTTTGTGCCACATTCCCTTCAGCATTACCGAGCGGATCGCGCTGCTCAGCTAATATAGGTCACGCTGCGGCGCAGGCGGTTGCCGGGGGGGCACTCGGGACGACTGCTTGCGTCACAGTGCGACTTAGAAACACGCAAGCCGGAAGCTTACGCCACTGCGAAAGGCAAATGGATGAATCTCGCGATACGGCTTTCGTTTTTAGTTGTCTTTCTATTTGTGTTCGCCGGTCGCTCTCACGCGAGAGAAGTCGAAGTCTCGGGTCGTCTGTTCACAATTCCCGATGGGTATGACCTGCAGCTAGTAACCACGCACGAATTAACCAAGCGACCGATTGTCGTCGACTTCGATTCGCAAGGAAACCTCTACGTCGCGGAATCGAGTGGTACCAACGACAACGTCCAAACTCAGTTAAACGAGCGGCCGCATTCGATCTTGCGTTTGACCGATTCGGATGGCGATGGAGTTTTCGATCAGAAGACGGTTTTCGCAGATCGCATGATGTTTCCGGAAGGAGCCATGTGGCTCGACGGATCACTTTATGTCAGTGCTCCACCGCAAATCTGGAAACTCACCGACACCGATGACGATGGTGTTGCAGATGAACGGCAAGTCTGGTTCGACGGAAAAACGCTGACCGGCTGCGCGAACGATTTGCACGGTCCGTACGCCGGAATTGATGGTTGGATTTACTGGTGCAAAGGAGCGTTTGCCGAACAGACGCATGAACTTCCGAATCGGTCTCCGTTGGTTTCGCGAGCGGCACATATCTTTCGCCGTCGCCCGGAAGGTGGACCGTTAGAACACGTGATGACTGGCGGAATGGATAACCCGGTCGAACTCGTCTTCTTGCCAAACGGAGAACGCATATTCGACACCACTTTTTTTCAGCATCCCGGCAACGGCCAACGCGACGGCTTAATTCACGCGATCTACGGAGGCGTGTACGGAAAACGCCACGGTGTGCTCGACGGACATCCTCGCACGGGCGACCTGATGCCGGTGTTGACTCAACTTGGTGCAGCAGCGCCGAGCGGCCTCGTGCGACTGCGGTCGGAGGTGCATGGTTTCCAAGGCCAGTTGTTGACGGCGTGCTTTAATTTGCACACCGTCATGCGGCACGAACTCACGCCCGTTGGCGCAACGTACCAAACGCAAGACATGCCACTCGTCACAAGCAACGATCTCGATTTCCATCCGACCGATGTCATCGAAGACGCTGACGGCAGCATCCTGATCGTCGATACGGGCGGCTGGTACAAGCTCTGTTGTCCGACGTCGCAATTGCATAAGCCAGATGTGCTTGGAGGAATTTATCGACTGAAGCGGTCTGATGCGTCACGGCCTGACGATCCGCGAGGCCACTCGATCGACTTTGCCAGTCGGTCGGTTCACGATTTGATCGCATTGCTCGACGATTCTCGTCCTGCAGTTTGCGACCAAGCGATGGCGCAACTTTCAAGTCGAGGCAAATCTGCAATTGGCAATCTGGCCAGCGTGCTCACGAATGAGAAGCATTCCGCAATGACACGCGTAAACGTTGTCTGGACTTTGTGCAGGACCGACTACGACGAAGCCCGTGCTGCGATTCGACTTGGGCTTGAAGATTCCGATTCGACTGTACGACATGCATCGATTCACGCAGTCAGTGTCTGGCGAGATGGTGGCCCTCTATCACAGCTGCATGCGAACCTCGCCGATGGTGACGCTCCATTGAAGCGAGCCGCAGCCGAGGCCATAGGGCGGATCGGCAAAGCGACATCTGTACGAAAACTTTTGGACGCAATTGAGACTTCGGCGGACACTTCCGACCGCGTGCTACAACATTCGCTGACCTATGCTCTTATCGAAATTGGAGCCACACCACCGCTGCTTGACGCGATCGCCGATGACGACACTCAACTGGCAGCACTACTGGCATTGAATGCAATTCCGAATGCGCAGTTTGACGCGGAGCAAATCTGCGGCCTGTTCAGTGCCGATGATACTGAGGTGCGCGATCTCGCTGTGTCGATCGCGGTCAAACATTCAGAGTGGCGACCTCAAATCATTGCTGCGATCGAAGCAGCGTACACGTCTGAATCGGTGCAGCCCGAGCTGCTCGCTCAACAGCTTGCCGCGTTTGATGAGCTTAAGCCTGTTCGAGGATTCATCAATGAAATCCTGCCATCAGACGATTCGTCGCAGCTGCGAAAGCGAGCGATACTCTTTGCGGTGGACCCGTCGGCGATCGAGTTGAGTACATGCTCGAAATTGCTCAAAGACGCATTGAGCCGGAACGACGAAGAATCCATCGAACGCGTCGTCACGGTCTTGGATGGTCGAGACCTCGCTGATCATGACGACGTGCAGAAACTTCTTGCGGGTATCGCAACTGCCGAAAACCGAAACGATCGACTTCGAATGAAAGCGATCGCCGTGCTAAGGTCAAACGACGACCAATACGTACAGTTTCTTTTGGCAAAAGTTGATGTGGAAAATCTGGCTGCTACACGAGCGATGGCTGCATCGACCATTGCCAGTTTGCGGCTGACAGACGAGCAGCTCAAGCAGCTCGCTGAACGAGTTCCCGATGTTGGGCCGTTAGAAATTGAACAGGTCATTTCTGCGTTCAATCGCGACATTGATCAATCCACGTTGTTGGTTCTGTTAAATGCGGTTTCGAAGTCACCGTTTGCATCTTCACTATCAGCCGACCGACTGATGGCGATCGCAACCAATTGGAGCGACACGCAGAAGGCGTTGGTCCGCAAAGCCATGGCTAAGCCCGACGCAAGTCAGGAAGAGAAGGTCAAGCGAATCGATCAGATGTTAGCGTCTTTGCCATCGGGCGATATTCGACGAGGGCAGAAAATCTTTCACGGCGAAAAGACAGCCTGTTTTTCGTGTCACGCGGTCGGTTACCGCGGGGGCACCGTTGGCCCCGATTTGTCTCGGATCGGCAGGATTCGGTCAAAGAGAGATTTGTTAGAATCGGTGCTTTATCCAAGCGCCAGTTTCGTTCGCAGCTATGAGCCAATTGTCGTTGTCACGGTGGGCGGAAAGCAGTTCGCCGGAACGGTTCGCGACAAGACCGGTAGTGTTTTGACGCTGCAGTTAAACGCGACCGAACAGCACTCAATTGCCATGAGCGATATCGAGGCTTTGCACTCTGGCACCGTTTCCATTATGCCTGAAGGGCTCGACAAGTTGCTCAGCGAACAAGAATTCGCCGACCTGTTAGAGTTTCTGATGTCGAGGAATTAGATGAACGCATTGGGCGAATTTCGAATCAAAACTGCATTTTTGGTCATCTGCGCGTGCCTGCTGTCGGTCGCGTGCGTGTCGGCTCAGGACAAGGTTCAACTGGAAAGCGATTCGGTTGAACGCGACTACTCCGATGAGCTGCCTCGGATACCGGCCACCACACCTGAAGACTCGTTAAGCAAGTTTCAAATCGCTGACGGGTTCCGGATCGAATTAGCAGCCTACGAACCGCTTGTCACCGACCCGATCGCCATGTCGTTCGACGAGTTCGGACGTTTGTATGTCGTTTGCATGCGTGGATACAGCTAGCATCCCGACGACAATTTGGGAGTCATTCGGCGACTCGAAGACACTGATCATGACGACAAGTTCGATTCTGCCACGGACTATGCCACCGGTTTGTCATGGCCAACTTCGATCGCGTGTTACAACGGCGGCGTCATCGTCGGTGCTCCACCCAACCTCTACTACTTGACCGATTCAAATGGACACGGACAGGCCGACAAGCGAGCGTTGGTTTACAG
>JAGQPC010000336.1 GCA_020426925.1 Planctomycetales bacterium
GGACGCCAACTATAACGACCCACGCGAAGGCGGGTTTTTGATTTACGTTCCCGAATTGAAGAAAGGATCAGTGATCCAGGTTGGTGGAATAGGCATCGAGCTGCCCCAGTACAAATATGATCGCCGCTATCTGGTGTCATTAACCTCTACGTCGGCCAATGAGACTCTGGCTTGCGAGGAAATTTGTGATTTCACAGGGACGACTCCATTGCCAGCTTTCGTCGCAGGGAAGGTTGGGAAATACCAGACCGTGCAGAACTTCGACTCCCAGGTCGACGGCGACGCCACTTTGCGGATTACGTCCGCTGCCACATTTCCAATCATCCTTAAACAGAATCCTCAGGACTCCAAACACTGGCGACTTTATTATGCTGGCAAACGGAACGTTCCCGTGCTCGATTTTCGATTAACCGACCAATCGATATTGAGCCGTTGGTGTCGACTATCGCAAGCACAACATGCGTACGTTCAATCACTGGCTAACTCGATACTCTCCATTTGGGATGGGAACGAGCGAATGTCGGACATTGCATTCCGACGGCCGCTGCATGTCCCAGCGATGCCCATTCAGATAGCAGATGAGCGATCGGAAATGTTGATATCGAACGTCGATTTGCCCGCGACCTCAAAACGAGAACTTGTTGTTGACCGCGTCGTGGGCACGCCTTTTCGAACGAATGTCGTCAACAAGGTGCCGACTACAATAAGCTTCCACAATTATCCTCATGAATCCGACCTTCCCAAGCTACATGCGAGGTTGATGGCGCGTGTTCAGGGTGCTGACCTCTTGATTACAGCCCAGCTATCGCTTGCTGGAAATCCAATTTCAATCAAACGGTTGGAGACTATGCAGGCGAAGAACAGCAACACAATTCAACGCACGACGAATTCGATTGCCAACGCACGAGAAGTCATTCGAAATCTTGCTAGTCAAAGAATCAATCGTAGTGGGCGAACTATTGCTGAAACCCAGGGAATTCGAGTTCACAATCAAACTCTTGCCGGACAAATCCAAGGAGTCGAAAAGAGAATCCAAGGGCACAATCGACGCCTGGCTTCCGCGCAAGAGAATCTTCAGTTCGCTCAGCGAATGTCACGAGTTATCCAAGCATTTGGAGAGCGGTGTCAAGTGCAGGCAACTCTAGTGATGGCCGTTGGATCCGGTGAGCACGATAAGCTACCGATCGTAATCGCAATCTAAGCATCTGCTATTTCTGCCAACTGGCAAAAAACGCCGTCCGCGGCACAGGCCTCTTCGCCAATGCTTCTCATCTGGGCCGACGCCCTGCAGCTATACAACTCTTGAACTTCGTTAACGAAACCTGTCCAAATGTTTCGTCTCTCGCCAGGAAATATGACCGTCGGGCATGACGGGAATCTGAAAAACATTTCGTCCTCGTTGCAACACTTGCCTCCTGCGGTGCGTGACCTTGCGGACGGACGGCCATGTTGGTTGTCCCGAAAGTGTTTTCTGCTCCTGGAGACCATCATGAGCAAGCGACAAAAGTTACGATTCGGTAAGGCTACAGTTTTGGCATCGTTGGCAGTGCATTTGATTGCACTGCACAGTGTGGCAGACGATGGAGGACGATTGGCGACGGCCGCTCGGAACGCCAATCAGAACGCCGAGGCTCGGTATAAGAACTACGCGGCCTTTTGGCATCGGACGATGGCCGACGCGGGCAGCAAGTCGCGGCTTCGCCGAATGGCGCAAGAAGTGGCATCGTTCGACGAGAAGGTTGCCCAAGGGTTCGATCTGTTCGAATCCGGGTCTACTCCGCCCAACGAGCGGATGCGCGTCAGTTTTCGGCGCCATGTCGTCGATGAACGAGAGCTGGCTCAAATGATGGTCGGCTCTTTCGTTAAGTTCCAGGAAGAGCTGATTAAGGAGTCGATTGACCTCTACGTGAAGGCAGGCGTTGATCGAGATACGGCGACTGCGCTATTTCAAGCACGAGGCATCGACGGTACGCCGTGGCTCGACGATTTTAGCCCGCTGATCGCCAAGGCAAAATCGTTGGCTCGCGAAGACTGGTGGCGCGTCGGTGCGATCACGGTAGGTAGTGGCATCGCGGTCGATCAGGCAATGCAGACCGAGGAACCGACTTGGCGTTCGTTTTTTGCCAGCTTGATCACCCAGGCCGCAGTAGAGACGGCACTGGAGTACGCCACCGATCCGAGCGATCGCTTTGCCGAGAGTCTGTCGGGCGAGTTCGATAGAGCGACAGCGTCGCTACTGACCGGGAATCATGGACTGTTAACCGCCATGCGTCGACTCACGGACGAGCATCTTAAGATTCGGAACCGGCATTTCGGAGTGATATCGAAAGGAGGCAAGTAGATGAGAGCTGTACTGGTTCTGTTAATCGTGGTGAGTGTTGCCTCGCCTTCGCATGCCGTGATCGGACAACTGGTCCGCAAGGCGGTAACCTCCACCGGGAAACGGTCCACGACCGTCCTTCGGCAAGGGGTGAAAAGCGGTGCAACAGCCGCTGGAAAAACCGCCGCGCGCCAGGGGGTGCGGGCGAGCTTCAAACCGATCGTCACCAGCGGTACGCGATCGGCCGTAAAAGCGGGAAGTTCTGCTTCGAAGCAAGTGATGGAGCGCCTCGGCATCGAAGGAGCTCGCGCCATGAAAAAGCTGACTCCGGCAGCTCGCGACAAGCTGGCCACGATGTCGGGAGCGTTGGCCAAGAGCCCACACCGGACGGCCTGGCTGGACGCCATTGCCAAGCATGGGGACTCGGCCACTAATTGGCTATGGAAGCACAAGGGAGGAGTTGCCGTGGGAACTGTGGCAACGGCGATCTTGGTGAAGCCAGATAAGTTCCTCGAGATGACCGGTTCGGTAGCTGAATCGGCTGTCGAGGCGACGACCAAGCACGTCATCTCGCCTGTTGTCAAGCCTGCCTCGGTACAGCTCGGAGCATCGATCGTCACTGCGATGGCAGCCTCGGTTGGTGTCGTGGCGCTATGGGCGTCTGGAGGACTCACCGGATTACTGGCGTTGTTCGGCCTATCGAAATGGGCGCTGAACAAGGCACAGTCAGAGTAGCCTTGGCGTCGTCGAAATCTGAAGACCCCGTTTGCCCCAGGTGAGCGGGGTCATTTTTTTGTCGAGTCACAAACATCAGAAAACCAAATCTACTGATTGGATGAAAAAATGTTAACTAAGTCATTACTATTCGGTGAAGCTGTCCTGGCACGTGCGTGCAGCGTGTGCGCGACGCTGCTTGTCGTGCTGACGTGTCTGTTTGCAGCCATGCTGTCACCGCTGCTGGGAATCTTGATCGTGGGAGGGATCGCTTGGAGTTGCCGTAACGGCGGCGAGTATCGCAATACGCACGGCAGCGCGCGCTGGGCATCGATCGGAGACCTGATACGAGCTAAATGCATATTTCAAACGGATGGACTGGTGATGGGAAACTTTCGGTCCATTTACAACATGACGATGAGAACGTCGCTCTTGGTTCTCTTCACCTATCCGCTGAAGAGAACACGCGAGGCGGTCGCGATTGCTTCCCAAGGTGTGAAGAATCCACAACCAATCAGGCTGTTTCTGCCGGATCAGTATCCGCACTTGAGTGTCTACGGCCCCAGTGGCAGCGGAAAGTCGAGTGCGTTCGTCATTCCTGCAGCCATTGAGCAGCGAGAGAGTATGGTCATCTTGGACGCGAAAGGAGAAATCGCTCGCAAAACGGCGAGGCACCGGGCTCAAAAACTCGGTCATGAGATTGCCATTATCGATCCCTTCGGTGTTGCCGAAGGATGCGGCTTTCCAAGGGCCAAGTTTAATCCAGCCCTGCTCTTTCGTGAGAACGAGTCGACGCTAGTCGACGAAGCCCGACGGATGGCGAACGCCTTGATTGTCGAAACAGGTCAAGAAAAAGATCCATTCTGGAACAAATCGAGCAGTGCCCTCGTGACAGCGGTATTGGCGTTCTTGATGGTGGAGGCGAAGCCTGAAGAAGCAAACCTCAATCGATTGCGTGACATCGTGACCAACGGAGACCTGATGGATCAGGTCATCGAACACATGGCACAAAGTGAGGCCTGTGGAGGACTGTTGCAGCGCATGTCGGGACAGCTAAGGCAACTGCAAGGACAGACGAAAGCGTCTGTCTATAGCGTTGCCAACAGCCACTTGGAGTTCCTCGACAGTTTGCCGCTGGCCGATACTCTGTCTGAATCGACGTTTGATGCTCGCAAGCTGGCATATGGAAAGTTGACGATCTACGTCTGCTTGCCGGTCGACAGAGTAACAGAGCTCTCCGGCCTGCAGCGTGTTGTCATTTCCAGTTTGATCAACGTGCTATTTGAAGCGGGCGAAGATCGCCATCGACGAGTCCGATTCCTACTCGATGAAGCGGCTACGCTTGGACCGATGGAAAGTCTTTACAATGCGGTTCAGTTTGGTAGGTCGTTTGGCCACCGAATGAACTTTTACTTCCAAAGTGCCTCTCAAATTGAACGGTGCTTTCCGGAATCTCAGGCAGCCGATTTCCGAGGGACCGTAGCCAGCTGTTTCTGCGGCGTCAACGATACGGCGACTGCGAAAGAGGTTTCTGAGTGGATTGGGCAAACAACCGTCACGGGCCGCTCGACACAATCGGGATGGAATTACGGCGACGGCGAGACTGAAGGGATGACCGATCGTTCGACGAATCGGAATCGTGGTTTTAGTAAGTCGGAGTCGTACAACGAAGTGGGGCGTGCACTGATTCAGCCTGAAGAAGTGCTGCAAATGGGCAAAGAATCGGCCATTGTCCTGCTGCCCAACGTGCCACCGATTCTTGCCGAGAAAGTGCCTCACTTTAGGCGGCGAAAGGTCAAGGTACTTCCAAGGATCGTAACCGCTCTGGGAAACGGCTTTGTAGTAGCGGTGTCGCTCGCTGTATTCGCTGGAATTGGCTGGGCGTGCGCGACCGGCAAGTTGACGCCGGCGGCGATCACCGAACTGCGAAGTGGAATAGCGGCGTCGGTTAACGGAATGTAAACACGTGTCAAATAAAACGCGGCCGTCCCGACGTCGGGGCGGCCTTTTGCAGTTTACGAGGCAATAATTTCAACATAATTCGTAAATTTCTATTCATCGTTGCAACATTCTGTGTCGCTCGCGCGTGTGTTTATGAACACAACCTGCAACCAAGCGAGCGATACGATGAAACCAGAATCTATTTCAAGATCTCTCTTCGACCCTGATCCGAATCAACCTCGTCTTGTTTTGGAAGCGGAAGACACTAAGCAGTTAGCTCGATCAATCCGCGAGCTCGGACAGTTGCAGCCTATCATCGCGTTTCGGAATGAGGACCGTTACACAGTCGTCGATGGGCACCGTCGCCTTGCCGCACTAGGCATGGCTCGTATTGAAACGGCTTCAGCTCTCGTGCTCGATTCTCGGCCCGACGGCGACACACTCCTGCTGACGCAGCTGGCAGCGAACTGCATGCGTGTCGACCTGAAGCCAACCGAAAAGGCCCTCGCATTCAAACGATTGAAGGATTCGCGTGGCTATTCGAACACGGAGCTGGCGGCAGCCATGCATGTTAGCAAGGCAACCGTCACGCGCGTCATGTCCTATTTGGATCTTCCGGACGAGACGCAGCAGAAACTGGATGCCGGTGAAATCTCCAGCGCCGACGCATATTCGATCGCCCGCGCGCCAGAATCTGCGAATGACAAGCGATCGCGCCAAGCAGGTAGTCGGCAAAACGGCAAACCAAGACGCAACAAACGCGTCACGTATCGCTTGGCTGACGCTGATATCACGATCGCCTCGGTTGACCCACTAGACTTGGACGTGCTCGCGGCACAACTCCAAAAGCTCATCAGCGAGTGCCGGAAGGCTGCACGTGATGGCCTCGACGCGGAAACGTTACAGCGCGTCCTTGCCTCCCGCCAACGATCGAACACACAGAAATCGTCCCGTGAGTTGTCTCACGTTCCAACTTGATTGTTTTAAGAAAGGTAAACCAATGAAGAATGTTCAACCTACTCCAAAGATCGGTCAAGGCCACGCTGCCGGAATGTTCCGAGCTGGCCTGAAAGAACTTGCTCAGATACTGCCTGCTACGAAGGACAGTATCCAACCGCAGGAAGAGATGGGCATAGCAGGCAATGCTTTGCCACAGGAAGTGTTCCAGGCCAAGCACGCTATGGAACCTAACATTGACCAAAACCTCGAAATGGAAGTGTAGACTTCCACGTTTTAAAACGCGCTGACCAGCTCCACGGCTGGTCGGCCGGTTTGAAATTCAAAGATCGAAGGAGAACCGAAATGGAGGAGATTGTCGCGATCCTTTCCGATTTGGGCGAACGCCTCTCCCGAATTGAGCAGAGCCTAGCTCAGCCATCACCGACGTCGCAGCTGCGAAAAGAATGGTTTACCGTTGCCGAAGCAGCAGAACTTCTGAAAAAACAACCGTTTACGATTAGGGAATGGTGCCGGCTGCATCGCATCCACGCCAAGAAGCGCAAATGCGGTCGTGGGCGAACGACTGAATGGGTCATATCGCTTGTGGAAATTGAACGTTATCTCAACGAAGGACTTTTGCCAGTTAAGTTCTGATGCGGTTGAGATGAAAACGACCTGGTGGTGGCGGGGATCGAATCCGGACACTCCGTGTCCTAAACCTATTACTGGCCAAGAACTTATAGAATCGGAAGATCGTTTGTCAGCAAATAGTCAGCAGACTGGTGACCCAAACTGGCTCGACCTGTCAACAATTGACGCAGATCTCAGGACAATTATTGAACGCTGGGAAAAACTGTCCGACGTTGTTCGGCAAGAGATCACAAGCTTGGCCAGTAACGGCGGTTCTCGTTGAATCTCGCTACCTGTACAAAGGAGCGTTCTGCAGCTGCTTCGGTACTCTGCGCGGTCGCCTAGTTTCTCGAGGCCGCCAACAGATTCATGCCAATGGCTACGAATTCGAGACAACAAAACCTTCGACGAACCGCCTCGTATCGTAATCCCATCATTGATGACCGCTACCTACGCAAACCCGAGGTGCAAGTATTTCTTCTCAGTCTGCGAAATCGCTGAGCCTTTTGAGACCAGAAGTCGAGACTCTCTTTGCAGCATTTCATGGGCGTTCCAAGTGTCAAAATAGAACGAGCGAAATATGAACGAGATAAACATCGAAGGCGACATCGGAGCCTGGACACCCATTCTACAGTCCGCTGAATTCAAATGTGCGTGGACCGGCGGATGGTGGTCTTTCACGTTGTCAGGATCAAAGTCTATCCGCACGGGAGTCTTCAGCCGAACACTGTCTGGTGCTCGCATCTCCGATTCGACCAATTCAAGAATTGCAAAATCTTCTAACAACTCGGAGTCCACCACCGTCGGACACGGATAGAACAGCAAGCTGTGCGAATAGAGTCGCGAGCCGAGGAACTCGTATGAGAAAAACACAAAAGAGCCATCGTGCAGCATGAAACTGAATCGACCACAATCGACGAGTTCTTTGTATTCCTGCCAACTTCCAAACACGAACTTTGCCAGTGGCGTGTTGGTCGTTTGGCCGCGCTGCCACGAAAGTCGACTTCGAGACCCAACGGTCTCCTCGTGACGGGAGTTGGGAAACATCACCAATTTGTTAGAGGTGAGATAATCCAAATAGTTCTCAACTTCGTTGCGTATGTTAGTCAGACTTGGTTTCATTATTCCTCGCCGTCACCCAACAATTCTCGAAGTTGATTTGCCAGTGCCGGGTCGAGGTCCGTGATCTTTATGCCATCTTCCGCCATGCTGGAGAAAATCTTTTCCAATTGGTTCTTTTGTCGCGTTCGCTTACGTTTTTCTTCCGGCGACAAATCTCTGTGAATCCTGCGTAATTGCTGCAGTTCATCGACTGTCGGAATTTTGAATTTAAGCGTGAATCCGTTTGCTTTGACTTTCTCAAACTCATCGACAAGTGACTGCATTCCTGCGCCGAATCCAGAAACACGTACCCATGCGCGAGAACGGGTCATAGCGGCGAAAAGCGCATTTCGCATCAAAGCTTGATTGTAAGCCGAGTTACATTCGTTAGCGTTGGCTACATACACCATGGGTGCCTCGTTGCCTTTAGCTCGAAACACGTGCGAAATGGAGACAGACCCGCTTACAAACATCTCAGAGCTGGATGAACTTGTTCCGACGATGTGCGAGCGCACATCATACTTCGATAGGAGTCGTTGAATCCTCGCGCTCGCACTCTTGGCAGTTCGCGGAGTCGGGAAGATTACCATGAGGTCATCAGCATCAAGCTGGTCTTCACGGAGGTTCCTTTCGATCTCAGTCGCTATCCATTCAAACTGGGCTTCCTCTGTTTCCATAGCTTGAAATTGCACGGCATCGTCGCTTTCGAGCTCTTCATTGAAGAACTTAGGCGTTGAGTCGGCACCCCGCCTCAGCGATACATCACTTCCGGGCTCAACGTTTCCGTCCACAACCTCGTAACCAATTTCGCCCCACAACTGCGAGTCATCGAAGTATTGAACCAACCCACCATCACGATAGATACCGAATCCGAGTGCATGCGCGGCAGTCAGATTCCAAGGTGTATTCCTATAACACATAGGTAGGACAACGTCTCTGGAAGGCTCGCCTTCTTGTCGAGCGAGCGAGACTAGAGAATTTCCTTCAGCATCCTTGCCGTACAAGACGTCAACAGGAGGAAGCCCAGATTCGTTGCTTAAGTTTTGCAACTCATCATACGCCCATACAATTCGTTTCGGGGCCTTTGTGAACAGATAAACTAGACGAAAAAATTCCGGCGGTAGGTCTTGGGCTTCATCAATAAGGAACGCATCAAAAATAGGCTCCACTCGCCGGTTTTGCGCAAATCGAAGGAGCTCGGTACAAATTCCACGAAAGGCGTTGGAATAGCCATATGTGTTTTTGGCATAACTAAAGTCACGCACAGGATGCTCTAGTGCTTCTGCCATTCGGTTGTACATTCCTGACGACCATGAGCTTCCCCATGAGTGCAGAACCTCAAGCTGCTCAAAGTCGGGGTCTGCAGCGCTGTGCTCCCGGAAGAAACGAAAAGTCAGGTCGCGGAATTGCTGGTAAAGCGATTTCGTATAAAATGTGAGTCCAATTTTCCAATCAGGATGTCGAGCATGGAGGTATGCAGCCTTTAACGCTACAACTACAGTCTTACCCGTACCGGCGAGACCGCGAATTCTTTGGGGGCCATTCGGAGTTTCAAGAGAAGCAGACTTTTGGTACCGGTCAAGATTTGCAATTTGTGCTTCGAGTCTCCTTAGCAGCGCGCCTTTAGTGTCGCCCTCTGCATTCGCGCGGGCTTTTTTGGGCCTCAAGGTGACGATGCACTGAATCGCCGCATTCAATTTCTGCATCAAATCATCAGAAATATTGGCCTTGTCCGGCAACGCCTCAACAATCCCTTCAGTTGTTGCTATTACCTCCGATTGATGCGCCACTTGAGCATCTGCGACAACAGATATGACATTGATTGGAACAGCGAGTTGACGCCGATCTCGAAGCTCGCCGAACTTGCCGAGGTGGTTTTGCAGAGCAAAGAAGAGTCGATCTTGCTCGTCTTCGAGGTCTTCCTTGGAGCCGTTAGTGGTTGAAAGAATCAACAACCCGTAGTCTCGTGAAACCAACAGGCACTCGTATACTAAATTTTCCTCGACAGTTCCGATTACTGGGTATCCAAGGTATGCAGTACCATCAATGCCAGACTCATCAAGCTTCGCTAAGGCGTCCTTCAACAGCCCTACCGACAGCGAGTTTCCATATACTTTCTCGATCATCGCTTGTTTCTGTCGTAATTGAATTTATTTGAGTCACGCACGGTTTGTTGGGCGT